>DEKQ01000092.1:0-2997 GCA_002353975.1 Prevotellaceae bacterium UBA2718 | reverse complement strand
CTGAGCACCTGCTGGAGCGCAAGAACTAAGACGCAGGTCAGAGTTACGATTAAGTTTTGAGATACACAAAAAAACAAATTGAAAATCTAAAATTATTCGCTGCATTGTGACTATTCAGTCCCCCTATAAAAGGAAAGAAATTATCGTAATTTCATAATTATTATCCTTTGTGAGAACTTTATGCTGCCAAGATTATGATAATTATGAAAAATTCTTTCCAACTTCGTGGGGGCGATGAGTAATTACGTTGCATTTCTGCAAATGTTAAAATCAGACCCCGAAAAGTGTTAAAATCGCAAACGAACGGTTTCGGATTCGTCCTCTCTCGTTAAGAATTTGCGAGCAAACTCTCCCTCAATCCAAAATTTGCGCAATTTTTGACGTTTTCCCATCTCAGGTTGACCCCAAAACGTCTCACCTCACAGAACGAACTGACTACAAACAAGTTAGCTCTGACGCAACCCGGCATGGCAGGCGAAAACCAAAGGAATAACAGCGAAAAGGGTCTGACAGCATACAGAAAAACAGGATAATCTAATTCCTAAAACCACCAATTTCCTGCCCTAATGGTAGGTCTTTTACCTTCTGAAAGACCTGCTATCACCAAGTAAAAGACCTGCTATTGCAGGGTAAAAGACCTACTATTACAATGCTGCTGACCTACTTTTCCACAAGAAAGGCAGGCCAACGTCGCCAGAAAAGCAGTTTTGCGACTCTAGATTTCATTTTCTGATGGGGAAAACCGAAAAAATTATAAGCCCCATTTTAACACTTTTCGGGGTCAGATTTTAACATTTCGCCACAACTACAATGAAACAACCACGTAGAAAACTGGAAATCGGCTTAAAACAAAGCCAACTTTCCCATGCTGCCGAGGTCAAGCATCGCTCTAATGTTCATTGCGTTAAAGAGTCGTGCTATGGTAGAGAAGGTCACATTACTGCCGTTTTCAATCTTGCTGATTTGCGACAAACCTCCGCAGGTCTCTGACATCAGAGGCTTGCGGAGGCGTGGTTTTAGACAAATGCATTAGGTTATACCAACGCTCCAACATAGAATATGGCATTTGAATTCCGCGAATATATTCTGCTCTTGAGCATGGCAGGACAAGTTTTTTTTCGCTGAATGTTTGGAAAACGCAGAAAAATGTGTAACTTTGCACACAAACCTACAAACCAACGAACTGAAAAAAACTAAAAGTGTAAATCTATGTTTGGATTAGGCATACAGGAAATACTGGTCATCGCCTTCATCATCCTGCTTCTCTTCGGGGGCAAGAAGATACCGGAGATGATGCGCGGCCTTGGACGCGGCGTGAAGAGCTTTAAGGACGGAATGAAGGAAGGCGAGGAGAAAAATACGGGGAAAGAAGAGGGAGCCCCCTCCACCTCCCCCAGGGGGGAGGAACGTGAGGGATGAGGCATCAACCTTCTGGGATCACCTTGACGTGCTGCGTGCGGCCCTGATTCGCGCAGCGGTGGTGACGGCGGTGCTCGCTGTGGCAGCTTTCGCGATGAAGGACTGGCTGTTTGCCGTGGTGCTGGCACCGAGGAGCAGCGACTTCATCACATATCGGCTGCTGGAGACGGAGCCGTTCTTCCTGCATCTGATGAACACGGGACTGACGGAGCAGTTTATGGTTCATGTGCATACGGCACTATACGCAGGACTGCTGTTGGCCTCACCTTATATTATATATGAGGCTTTCGCCTTCATCTCTCCTGCTCTATACAGAAGGGAGCGCCGCTACGCTGTATGGATAATAGGAGCTGCATACGCGATGTTCATAACGGGAACGCTGACGAACTATTTCGTCGTCTTCCCCCTGACGCTGCGTTTCTTAGGTACCTATCAGGTGAGCGCCGACGTGGAGAACATGCTCACGCTACAGTCATACGTTGACACTCTGCTGAGCATGAGCCTCGTAATGGGGGCTGTGTTTGAGTTGCCCGTAATAAGCGCCATACTGGGGCGCATGGGGATAATCACATCATCGCTCATGTCCTCGTATCGCCGTCATGCGCTTGTGGCAATACTCATAGTGGCTGCCATCATAACGCCGACGACCGACGTCTTCACTCTCTTCATTGTGGCGCTGCCCATATATCTGCTTTATGAACTGAGCATTCTTATTAACAAATTTACTAACTGATGCTAAGGAAAATTCGTATTACCCTTGCGACGCTGATGTTTGTCGGCCTCACGTGGCTGTTTGTCGATTTCACCGGCACGGCCAACGGTCTCCTGGGGTGGATGGCACGCATACAGTTTCTTGAGGCTGTAATGTGTGGCAGCATCGCCATCACGGCTGTGCTGCTGGTGCTGACGCTTATTTTCGGGCGTGCATATTGTTCTGTCATCTGCCCGCTTGGGGTGATGCAGGACATCATAGCACGCATGAGTCGCAAAGCAAACAGGAAGAAACGATACACCTTCTCGCCGGCAAAGCGCGTGCTGCGCTATGCTGTGCTGGCGCTGTATGTGGCAGCCCTCGTGGGTGGAATCGGCGTTGTGGTTCAGCTGCTTGCCCCCTACTCCACCTTCGGACGTATAGCCACAAACATCATGCAGCCCATCTACATGTATGTAAACAACATGTTTGCATGGCTGGCCGAGAGGATGGACAGCTATGCGTTCTACCAAAGTGACCTGTGGCTACGCTCTGCCGCATCGCTTGGACTTTCTATAGTGATGCTTCTGGTGATAGGCGTGCTTGCATGGCGCAACGGTCGCACATGGTGTAACACCATTTGCCCCGTTGGTACGTTTCTGTCTTTCTTCAGCCGTTTCTCGCTGTTTAAGGTGCGCTTTAATGCTGAGAAATGCCGCAACTGCACGCTGTGTACTTCAGGGTGCAAGGCATCGTGCATAGACTATAAGACGCACACCGTGGATAGCAGCAGGTGCGTTGTGTGCGGCAATTGTGTGAGCAACTGCAAGTTCGAGGCGCTGAAGTACGAAATGGGCGCGCTGACCCTGCGGAGAACCGCAGGGAAC
>DEKQ01000175.1:1976-4091 GCA_002353975.1 Prevotellaceae bacterium UBA2718 | reverse complement strand
CAGGGCGAGCCGATGGACAACCTTGACAACGTGCTCAAAGCCACCGAGATACTCACTGCCGACTGGGGCTACGCATGGAGTCCGCGGCGCATCACCGTCAGCAGCGTTGGCATAAAGAACAAGCTGCGGCGCTTCCTGAACGAGAGCGAGTGCCACGTCGCCATATCGCTCCACACGCCCATCCACGAGCAACGTATGCAGCTGATGCCGGCTGAGCGGGCCTTTGCCATCAGCGACATCGTGGCGCTGCTGCACCAATATGACTTCTCGCACCAGCGCCGACTGTCGTTTGAATACACCGTATTCGACGGTGTGAACGACTCCACCACCCACGCCAAGGAGATCGTTAAGCTGCTGCGGGGGCTGGATTGCCGCATCAACCTCATACGCTTCCACTCCATACCCGACGTGGACCTGCGTCCCGCAGACGAGAAGAAGATGGAGATCCTGCGCGACTATCTCACCGCCCACGGCATCTACACCACCATCAGGGCCTCACGAGGACAGGACATCTTCGCCGCCTGCGGACTGCTCTCCACTGCGAGCGACAGAAGGGAACCATAGGAGGCGACGTGTCTCACGTCGCAATCTGCAACTATCGCAATCAGCATTCACAGCGCAACTGCGACGTGAGGCACGTCGCCTCCTATAATACATGGCAAGTCCCGCTCGGGCGAACTTGCCGCCCGTCTCTTTGGGATGCTTGCGTAGCCCCCATTGCAACTAATTATATGTATCTTGAATTTTGAATTATAACATGACAACAGACATTCAAATCGCCCTTGTGGGCAATGCTCCCAAGGAGCAACATTCGCTGCTGAACAGTATGCTCGATGAGGAGGGCCTCACCGACCTGTGCGACATAGTGCTCTACGGGGCCGACGGCCAACCGGAGTTTGAGGCGCTGCAAGACGCCCTCGACGATTATGCCGACGGACAGATACAAGGCATCGTATGCCTGCCGATGACGAGGCCTGCAGAAGAACTTGTGGGCCGCGCCTTAGAGAAGCCCGGAGAGACATTCGCCGCATTAGACAACGGCATCATACGCGTCGGCACCGTGCTCACCGCCGCCGATGCCAAGACAGCCACGCAGCAGCTCACCGGCGAGGCCATACAGAAACGCGGCGAGCAGCTGTGGCGCATGCTGAAGCGCGACCTCAACGTGCAGAACCCACGCATCGCAGTGCTCTCAGTGGGCGACAGCGTTGATGCCGCAGAAGGCTCTACAGACACCACCGTCATAGCCCCCGCCATAACGGAGCTGGTGAAGAAGGGCATAGAGGCCTTCGGACCCGTCAGCGCAGCCACATTCTTCGACACCCAGAACTACAAGGCCTACGATGCCGTGCTGCAGATATACGGCACGCAATGCACCGCAGCCTACCGCGCACTGGGCAACGAGCCTGTCATATCCCTCATCGGAGGCACCGAGACACCCGTCGCTTCTGCCGAGGCTGACGGAATGTACAGGGCGCTGTGGGCAGTGATGGACATACGCCGAAACCGCGTGGAATACGACGAGCCCTTCGCCAACCCGTTGGAGAAGCTTTACCATGAGCGTAGGGAAGACGGCGAAAAGGCACGCTTCGCAATAAAGAAAAAAGGCTTCAACCCAGCTGAGCACCGCAGGGAGAACGTGAAATTCGTCACCAGGAACACCCCGCAGCAAGAGCAGGAGACGCCCGAAGAGACGGAAAAATAGGACACATTTCAAAAAGGCGGCAAATGACGATTTGCTCATTTTTTGCCGTTTTTTGTGACAAAAGTGATTTTCGTACCCTCAAAAATAGCGCGTATTTCGGAGCGCAGTCGCCTGCGCCCGCAAATAACGCACGAGAGAAGACGAATACCCAAAGTATTGAGTATCAAGTGTTTGACGCGTTTCGCATCAAAAATCATCCACAAAAACCGAAAAATCAACCGCAAAAACGGGGGTAAAAGACCTGCTTTTACCTCCTAATAGACCTACTTTCACTCGGTAAAAGACCTACTATTGCGATGTAAAAGACCTACTATTGCAACCTAAAAGATCTGCTTTCACCCTCTGAAGGGTTAATTTTTCACTTTTCACTCTTCACTTTTCACTTCCCCTCGCTCCAGATTTCATTTTTT
>DEKQ01000175.1:1751-1952 GCA_002353975.1 Prevotellaceae bacterium UBA2718 | reverse complement strand
TGTCGATAAAATGGGCAAAAAAGTGACATTTTGTATTTTCGGGCTGATGTTCAATTTTTCTGAGAAAGAGAAAAAATCCGCAAAAAAATCGTTTCTTTGAAGAATTTTGTGTAACTTTGCACCTTCAAATGACATTTATGCGCCCGCGCGCATGGTGTACGCATGATGCGCAACGCATGAAGCATAACACCCAACGCTTAA
>DEKQ01000175.1:0-1725 GCA_002353975.1 Prevotellaceae bacterium UBA2718 | reverse complement strand
CTTAAAGCTCAAAGCTCAAAGCTTAGAGCTTAACGCAAAAGGAAGAATTGAGGAATGGACGTAAAGGAACTACAGAACATCAAACAGCGTTACGGCATTGTGGGCAACTGCAGCGCCCTGAACCGTGCGCTGGACATAGCTTTGCAGGTTGCTCCCACTGACTTGTCGGTGCTCATCGTGGGCGAGAGCGGCGTGGGCAAGGAGATACTGCCCCGCGTCATACACGACTGCTCGCCACGCCGCAGGGAGAAGTATTTCGCCATCAACTGCGGTGCCATACCCGAGGGCACGATAGACTCTGAACTCTTCGGCCACGAGAAGGGTTCCTTCACCAGTGCCATCGGCGAGAGCACAGGCTATTTCGGCGCTGCCGACAAGGGGACGCTGTTCCTTGACGAGGTGGGCGAGCTGCCACTTGCCACGCAGGCACGACTGCTGAGAGTGCTGGAGACGGGCGAGTATATCCGCGTGGGCGGACAGGAGGTGCGCAAGACAAACGTGAGAATCGTGGCTGCCACGAACGTGAACCTGCGCAAGGCCATCAGCGAGAGACGCTTCCGCGAGGACCTGTACTACCGCCTGAACACCATAGAGGTGCAGATGCCGCCGCTCAGGGACAGAGGCGAGGACATAATACTGCTCTTCCGTCTCTTCGCCATGCAGATGTCGGAGAAGTACCGCCTGCCGCGCATTCAGCTGACAGACGCCGCCAAGCAGGTGATGATGAACTATAAATGGCCGGGCAACGTGCGCCAGCTGAAGAACGTGACGGAGCAGATGTCTATCCTCAGCCCCAAGCGCGAGATTGACGTGCAGGACCTGCTGCAGTTCGTGCCGATAGACCAGGAGAGCACGGAGCTGGCTACCATCACCCCGCAGAACGGTGGAAGCCGCACGTATGAGAGCGAGAGGGAGATGCTGTTCAAGATACTGTATGAGATGCGCAGCAACGTGTCGGACCTGAGGAGGGAGGTGAGCTCGCTCCGCAAGCAGATAGATGACGGACATGCGGCAATGCCCATACAGACCTTCCCCGCCGTGCAGAGCATGGATCAGTATGCACAGGAGATAGCCGAACCGGAGAGCCTGAACGTGGGAGAATGGACCAAGGCATCGCTGGAGAAAGCCCTGAAGCTGTGCAACGGCAACAGGAAGAAGGCGGCGGAGATGCTCGGAATATCGGACAGAACGCTGTACCGGCGACTGAAAGAGTTCGGCCTATAGCCCCCTCCGGCTCCCCCAAGGGGGAGGGACGAAGGACGAGTTAACAAATTAACGAACAGTAATCATAATTCTCAACTCTCAATTCTCAACACTCAACTCTCAATTTGTGAGGACAAAGTACATCATATTGTTTGCAGCATGCTGCATGATTACGCTGACAACGCTTGTGGCGTGCTCGGTGTCATACACCTTCAACGGTGCCAGCATAGACTATAGCAAGGTGAAGACCATTCAGATTGCCGACTTCCCCGTGCGTTCCAGCTACGTCTGGGGACCTATGGGACCGCTGTTCAACAACAAGCTGAAGGATATGTTCTCCTCTCACACACGCCTGCAGCAGGTGAAGCGGGGCGGCGACCTGAAGATAGAAGGCGAGATAACACAGTATCAGCAGAGGAACAAATCGGTGTCGGCAGAGGGATTCTCGGCACAGATGGAGCTGTCGATGACGGTGAATGTGCGCTTCACGAACAATACGAACCACGACGAGGACTTTGAACG
>DEKQ01000140.1:10676-14325 GCA_002353975.1 Prevotellaceae bacterium UBA2718 | reverse complement strand
GAGATATACATCCACCTCATTCAGGACGCCATAGATCGCGGAGAGCAGGTGCTGTACCTTCTGCCTGAGATTGCGCTGACGGTACAGATTACCCAACGCCTGCAACACGTTTTCGGCTCACGGCTCGGCATATACCACTCCAAATACTCCGATGCCGAACGTGTGGAGATTTGGCAGAAGCAGCTCTCGGCTCAGCCATACGACATCATCCTCGGAGCCCGCTCTGCCGTCCTGCTGCCTTTCCAGCGCTTAGGGTTAGTCATCGTGGACGAAGAACACGAGACCAGCTTCAAGCAGCAAGACCCATCACCTCGCTATCATGCCCGGGCGGTGGCCCAGATGATGGCTCGCTGGGCAGGAGCACGCGTGGTACTGGGTACTGCGACACCTTCGGCTGAGACCTACTACAACGCCACAAACGGCAAATACGGCCTCGTGACGATGACCAAGCGCTACGGCGACATGCAACTGCCAAAGGTAGAGATAGTTGACACCCACGACCTGCGTCGCCGCAAAATCATGCGTGGCAGCCTCTCCCCGCAGCTGAAGGAAGCCGTACACGATGCGCTGAACAGCGGACGGCAGGCCATACTGTTTCTCAACAGGCGCGGATTCTCTCACGTCATAGAGTGCCGGCAGTGCGGGTGGTCACCGCAATGTCCACACTGCGATGTGTCGCTGACATACCACAAGACGCAGGCAGCGCTTACGTGTCATTACTGCGGCTACACTTATCGCATGCCCACCGTATGTCCTGAATGCGGAAACCGCGACCTAAGCGACCGCGGAGCAGGGACGGAGAAGATTGAGGAAACGATTGCCGAGACATTCCCCGAGGCTCGCATTGCCCGCATGGACCTTGACACCACCCGCACACGAAATGCCTACGAGCGCATCATAGCAGAGTTTGCCTCAGGCAAGACGAACCTGCTTATCGGCACACAGATGGTGACTAAGGGACTGGATTTCGGCGGTGTCAGCGTGGTAGGCATCCTGTCTGCTGACAGTATGCTCCATCAGCCGGACTTCCGCGCCGAAGAACATGCCTTCACGATGATGACCCAGGTGGCAGGACGCGCAGGACGAAAGGGACAGCAGGGACGCGTGATACTACAGACAGCCAACCCGAAACTGCCTGTCATACGCCAGATAGTGAATGCCGACTACAAGGGTTTCTTCACTTCACTCATGCAGGAGCGCAGGGATTTTCACTATCCTCCGTTCACTCGCCTCATTGCCATCTATCTGAAACACCGCAATGATGACATCGTGAACACCGCAGCAATAGAATTAGGCTCACGTCTCCGCACCGTTTTCGGTGATATGGTATTAGGACCGGACCGCCCCAGCGTAGCCCGTATAAAGAATATGTATATACGCAAGATATTGCTGAAGCTGCCCCTTAATCTCAGTATCAGCGGCTCAAGGCAGTCAATACGCACCGCCGTAAACGAGATGAAAAAGGATAAGCGATACACTGGCATCAATCTCTATTACGACGTAGATCCAAGCTAATTTTTAATGCAAAATGCAAAATGCAAAATTCATAATGCAAAATTATCAATCCTCAACTTGTGAAGTTCACAGTGGTTTAGGTCTCTCCCCACAAGGGGGGAGCCGGTGGGGGGCTATCCTTCTTCTCGGCGGCACCGCCATTCAAATACCCATAATCCATAAAGCCCACGAGATGGGGCTTAGGGTCATCACGTGTGATAACCGTCCCGACAATCCCGGGCACGCTCTCAGCGATGAGTACCACAATGTGGACATCACGGACGAGGAGTCCGTCCTGCGTTTAGCCAAGCAGCTAAGCGTCGATGCCGTAGTGAACTACAGCCTTGAGGCAGGCGTGAAGGCTGCGGCATACGCTCAGGAGAAGCTTGGCAAGCCTACCAGCCCCTACTCTTCTGTCTGCACTCTGTCAGACAAGAAGCTCTTCCGCCAGTTCCTCCGTGAGCATGGTTTCTGCACCCCAATGATGATTACCTGCAGGAGCAAGGAGGAAGCCCTCAGCAAGATACAGTCACTGAAATTCCCCGTCGTGGTAAAGCCTACCGACCTGTGGGGCAGTCGCGGTGTCACGCGTGTTGATGCCGAGCCGCTACACATGGAGGCACGTCTGTCTGCCGCCATTGATTATGCTCTCTTGCTCTCTCGTGGCGGCGAAGTGATAATTGAAGAGTTCGTGGAGCCCTGCGGCCAACCCATAGAAGGCAGTGCCTTCGCCATCGATGGAGTGCTGACAACACGCGCATGGTCAGATGTTTACGATGACCCCGATGCTGCCAACCCCATCACACCCGTCACCTTCTGCTACCCCTCCACACAGCCTGCCCACCTCTTAGACAAGCTGGACAGCACCCTCAGCCGCCTTCTGTCGCTCCTCGGCATGAAGACCAATGCCTATAACGTAGAGGCACGCATAGACAGCAACGGTGACGTGTACCTCATGGAGGTGGCTCCGCGCAACGGAGGAAACACATCGCACGACATACTGTCACTCATTACGGGACAAGACGTGCAGCGGGCCATCATACTTGCAGCACTCGGCGAGGACTGCTCATTCATGCGCAACGTCCCATACGATACGTTCTGGATGGGCCACGTGGTACACACCAATACGCCTGGAACATATCAGGGACTATGGACAGACGATGACTTCAGGCAGCGGAACCTCGTGCGCTACACACCGTTTCTGCAGCAGGGAAGCCCCGCAGGGACATACTCCGGAACCAACAAAACCATTGGTGCCTTGCACGCCCGCTTCGCCACGAGAAAGGAAATGATGGAGGTCGCAAGCAACACCGCACGCTATTTCCGGCCAATCGTAAGATAGCTGCTACTTCCGTGTCCAGGTCTGAGTCTCATAGAACATGGCCAGATAGCCACGCACCTTCAACTTGTTGCCTTCAAGCCAGATAGCGCACTTATAGGTCTTGCCGTTCTTGGGGTTATACACCCTTCCGCCTTCCCACTTGTCTTTCTTCTTGGAAAGACCCGTGAGGATGTTCACGCCCATGAGCTTACGGCTTTGCAGCTTCTTGTCGGGATTGTGCACATCCAGTTGTCCGTCACCCTTCTTCAGCCAGATAATCTTTCCGTTCAGCTTGTCACCACTCTTGTAAATCTCCACCTGGGATTCTCCCCCTTCAGTCACCCACTTGCCAATGACATCCTGCGCATAACCGGCCACAGACATCACCACAAGCATCAACAACATAATCACTTTTTTCATACTCTGAATAGCTTGTTTTTTCGTTATAAAGGTTAATAATTCGGTTACTAATATCACTTGCAAAGATACAACTTTTTTTTGAGATATACAAGGGGAAAACCGTTTTTTTTGTACATCCAAGACGGAGTACCTTCTTTCAGTCGCTACGCTTGGTGAAAGCGTCACAGAGTGCCGAGCGAGACGCAGTCAGAGGTATGATTAAGTTTTGAGATATGCAAGATATAGGGCCCGTTTTCTTTTAAGTATAGACAAGTATTTTTGTAATAGACAAGATACATAAAAGTGTAAAAGTGTAAAATTAGAAAAAGAGGAATGATATTCATTTAATTAATGTACGCGCGATATATATATAATTAGAGAATCATTCTCTCCCCCTCAAAAAGACTAAAAATACACTTTTACACTTTTACACTT
>DEKQ01000140.1:0-10562 GCA_002353975.1 Prevotellaceae bacterium UBA2718 | reverse complement strand
TATCATACAGAATGCTCTTGCCACACTTTCTTTATATATTAACATAACTACCACATTTCCAGTCGTTTTCAAAGCGGGTGTTTTACGGCGTAAAACCCTTGCTTTTAGGGTGTTATCTCAATGCGATTACATTGCTATTTATATGCTTTCAGGGGCTTATTCATCTACCATTGCAATATGGTATATCGAAGGATGGCGTAATGTTAAAATGACGTGTAAACGGATGTTAAAGTGATGCAGTTTTTTCGCGTTTTTCAGAAACGGAAAGAAATTATGAGTAACTTTGCAAACAGAAATGAAGGGGCTGGAAAGTGAAGAGTGAAGAGTGAAAAGTGAAGAATTACCATGCGGAATGAAGGAAGAAGGACAGAAATTAATCTAATTAAGATAATTTTTTCGTAACAGAACAGCCCAACTGCGCGAGCTAATTATGGTAATTATGATAATTTCTGTCAAGAAAACCGCAGCATTTCTGTCAAGAAACCGCTTGAGCAGGGCTACCTGATAACGAAAATTATTCTAATTATTCTAATTACTTTCAAGAACCCACCGAATAATCCCCACAAGTAGGTATTGTATATGTAAAAAAAAAGTTATACCTTTGCAACCGATTTGCACAATAGCGCATTCGGATAACAAACAACAATACAAATCACAACAAACTCTCACTAAGGAACGAAATGAAGAAAATCTCTACTCTTATCCTATTACTCACACTCGCGCTGACGATGTCAGCCCAGCAGCAGCACGGCGCAGCAGGCATGAAGTTCGTCGGCAAGGCTATAGTCAAGCCCTATCTCCTCCAAGAAACAGGTGACCCTATCGCTGCCGAGGGCTTTGCCGTGGAGTTCCCATCAGACACCGTGTCATACATCGGTGGCAGGGAGTCTGCCAGCTTCATCACGCCCGAACTGAATTACGAATTTGGCGGAATGAAAATAACACTGCCTTCATACCAGATTGACGGTACAACATTCACCGGCGGTTACGGCGGCGTAACATGGCCCGAGCAGGACTACAAGGTCAATGTTGGCGAGGAGTCTGTTGCGGGCAAGCTCAGCGGCACCTTCACCCACGCCAACGGCATCTACGAGCTGAAGCTGAAGCTGGCATTCACCTATAGCCTCATAGACAAAATCGCAGCGCCTATAAAGGTTCTGCTGGTATATGAGATAGACGGTTTCTACCTGAAGGACACGTCTGGCAAGCTTGACGTCAACGTGGCCGGAGGAACGTACTCAGCACCCTCTGTGACCTTCTGGACACGCACCTACACCGACGGCGACGCTACGAAGGTTGACGTACAGGTGCCCTCATACACGCTGGAAGGCACGCCGATGGGCAGCATCAGCGTGGGTGGCTACACGGTGAAGGGGCTGACATGGGACGAGACTCTGGAGGCTTACAACAAGGATTACTCTAACGATGGTCTGTCACTTTACTTCAGCAATGGCTCTACACTCACTGGAAACTATCCGCTCAACAAGGCAGGACAGAAGATAACAGTGAAGTTTAACGGCACGAGCGTATCGTCACTTGTGAACACCTTCCAGCCAGGCAACATGCCATTCGTCATCATCTCTAAATTCCCCGGCACGACATCAGGCATCAGCAGCGTAAGCAAGAAGGCTGACACTCTGACGGGTGAGGCATACAACATGGCAGGCCAGCAGGTGAGCGCGAACGCCAAGGGTATAGTGATCATCAACGGTAAGAAAATTCTGAAGTAACGTTATAGAGGTGGGTTCTATTAATTCCCACCATGAATACATATATTTTTTGAAATCCCTCCGACACATAAGCATTGCAGGCTGCGGCATCATAATGATGCTGACAGCCTGCAATGGTATCATGGGCGGCCTGTACGACGAGGACAACGGCGGAAACACCTATGACAATGATGCGGTGTCGGTACACGGCACTCTGTATGTAGATGCGTCAAGCTGGACGGACTGGTATTACATTGACCTGCACGCCATACGCGACTCCATTGTCAAGGGTGCGGAACCCGACCTGACGTTTGAGCCTTGGCCAATACCCACAGAAGAAACGGCGAGCTTCGACCAAGAGGGGAGCGGCATATACACCTATTGGTATGACATCTTTGGCGAGGGCGTCACAAAGCGCGAGTATCGAAGCGCCTATCCCACAGCCAAGCAGCCGGAACCGGAGCAATGGGACATTGCCGTACACCGTAACAACGTGAGGACCAACGGCGGAGCAGCGGCAGAGACCAACGGCACCGACATGACGGACGATAAGGCGCTGACACCATACACGACAGACATGACCGGGGACGAGGTGAACGAAAGCGACGTGTGGACAATATCAGAAAAGATGATACAGAGCCTCATCGGCAACCAGCGCATAAAGGTGAACCCCGTGCTGAGCAGATGGCTGACAATGGAGATACCGCCAATGCCACCGGCATTCATGCAGAACGACCATGTATTCCTGCTCAGGATGAAGGATAACACATACGCCGCCCTGAGACTGCTGAACTATATCAGTCCCACGGCTGTGAAATGCTGTCTGACGATAGAATACAGGTATCCGGTTCTAATTGAGAATTGAGAATTAAGAGTTGGGAATTGAAAAATTGAAAGCTAACAGCATACATAACGCACTATCACATAGCGGCAGGATAATTCTTCTGCTGGCAGCTTTCTGTTTTCACTTCTCTAACCCGAGCTTACTGCACGCCGAGATGCGCGACAGTGTGTCACTGGAGCAAATCGTTGTCACCGGTACACGCACAATGAAACCACTGAAGGACACGCCGATAGAGACACGCCTCATCACATCGCGCGACATAGAGCAGTCTGATGCCACCAACGTGCAGGAGCTGCTCACGCGAATGCTGCCGGGAGTGGAATTTTCGTATGCCATGAACCAGCAGACACACCTGAACTTCAGCGGCTTTGGTGGGCAGAGCATACTTTTCCTCTTAGACGGTGACCGCATAGCAGGCGAGACGATGGATGACGTGGATTTCACACGCTTATCGCTGGACAACGTAGATCACATAGAGATTATCAAGGGAGCCTCATCGGCCCTTTATGGTTCCAACGCTGCAGGCGGTGTGATAAACATCATCACAAAGACCCCTACGAAACGCTGGGCATCAAAGGTGCACGGAAGGTATGGCACATACAACAATGCACGTTACGGCATAAGCTATGGGCGCTATTACGAGAAGATGCAGAACACGCTGTGCTTTACCGGCACACATATTGACTCATACGACGTGAGCAACGGCAATAAGGCCTTTGCACAGACGCCATACATGGTTGACACCTATTATGGAGGCAAGACATATAACATCAACGACAAGATGAGCATCACGCTGCCGTCAGGATGGATATCAGAGGAGGCCAAGCTGCGCCTGATACTCAAGGCAGGTTACTTCTTCCGTGAAAAGGCAACGGCATCGCCTACCCTGCCCGACCACTACAGAGGGCTGAACTTAGGGGCCAGGACACTGTGGGACCTGAATGACAGGGACAACATCGAACTGGCATACAACTTTGACCAGTATGACAAGGCGCAGCACAGCACGCTGACAGACCTGTGTCTCAGAACCTATTCTAACGTGCAGAACTCCACGCGGGCATTGTATAACCACACCCTGAGCAACAGGAATATCCTGACCGTGGGAGCTGACTATATGCGTGACTACCTGCTGAACAGCAAGACAGCCAACGGGGAGTATGTGCAACACTCCATAGATGCCTTTGCTCAGTTTGACTGGAACATCTCTGACAAGTGGGAGATGCTGACGGCTCTGCGCTACGACTACCTCTCTGACGGACGCCATCACAGGCTCTCACCCAAGCTGAACGTGCGCTACAAGGCATCGGACCGTCTGACACTGCGAGGCGGTTACGGAATGGGATTCCGCGCTCCTACGCTGAAAGAGAAATACTATATCTTCAATATGGCGGGGATATGGGACATCGTGGGCAGCAAGGTGGTAGGCTATGACCTGAAGCCGGAAGAAAGCCATAACTTCAACCTGTCAGCACAATATATCGTTGACGGTTACGTAATCAACGGAGCGGCATACTATAACATCATACGCAACAGGATAACTACGGGTATGCCATACGACAAATCGGCGTTCCCTGGCGACCCGTCATCACTCGGCACTACGCGATGGATGCCATACGTCAACGTGAAACGATATAACTCGCTCTCGCTTGACCTCTCGCTGCAGAAGCACTGGTCACAGGGCATCAGCGCAATGTTGGCTTACGCATTCATCCACGAAGATGCCGTAAAGGATGCTGACGGTAACGAAATGAACGGCCAATATCTGCCTGCAAGACCACATTCCATCACCGCCAACATAGACTGGGACAAGCAATTCAGCAAGAATTATGGGCTGAACATTGCCATAAACGGACGCTTCATGTCGGCTGTGGATAATACAGAGTACGTGGATTACACCACTACAGACCCCACTACAGGCAAGCTGCTGCGCACCAACGTGCATTACGATGCCTATACCCTCTGGCGGCTCATCGTAACGCAGCGCATATACAAGGCCTTCAAGCTATCCGTAACACTTGACAATATATTCAACTATAAGCCCACCTACCACTATTTCAACTCGCCATTCACCGATGGCACCACGATACAGGCAGGACTGAGCATAGATCTTGATATGCTGTAAAAGCCCCACCCCTTGGGGAGGGCCGGGGTGGGGCTATAATTTGCAAATCGACCTCCATAATGTGTAGCGCGCTTCGGGGTTCATGGATTCGATAATGTGGAAGAGTTCGTTCATGTCTTTGCGGCGCGTGGCATCTTCATACGGACAGGCTGCTTTCTGTTTATGGAAGCCCTCTGACTCTGCTATGCTTTTTATATCTTCTTCTGCCACAAGACATAATGGGCGTATCACGCTGATGTCGTAATGTCTCATCTTCATCAGCGGACTCATCGTTTCGTTGCGTCCCTGATAAATCATATTCATCAGGAGCGTAGTGATGAAATCATCCTGGTGATGTCCAAGGGCAAGCTTACTGAAATGGTTCTCCTGAGCGAAGGTGAACAAAGCTTTGCGGCGATACCAGGAGCAGAGGAAACACTTGGTCTTGCGACGGTCTGTTGACTCGTCAAATGAGGTATGGATGACGTTCAGGCGCACTCCGGCGACATCACAGAAGTCACGCAGGTATGCCGCATCGGAATGATATGGTATGTTATCCATTACGACGTGTGCCGCCTCTACCTCTATGCGCGGCTTGAGGATGGTCTGCTGCCTGCCCAGGAGCCTGACAAGCTCAAGAGAGTCCTTACCCCCTGACAGCGCTATCAGCACTTTGTCACCGTCTTCCAGGAGGGAATAGTCGGCACAAGCCTTATGAAAGAGCTTGAATATCTTATGTTCACACGTGCTCATGTACAATTTACCATTTACAATCTTTTCAATTAAACATGTACCTACGGCACCAGCGCAGCGCTTCGAGGAGCAGTTTCAGCGACGGTCCTGCCAGCATGGCACGCCTGAACATGAGCCGCAGGAAGTGGCGGTCCTGACTCCGCAGCTCTTTCTCCGGGTAATGTAACGCCGCTGCGAGGTCGTGGCTCAGCCTTATCATGTCGGCGGCATAATAGAATTTCCTCGCCTGATTAGGGGTATGGGTGATGGACGGGCTGTCTATATCATAATAATAGGTACACTCAGGAGAAAAGAAGATGTCACCCTTAGTGGCCATCAGCACCTTCAACTGCTTGTCCTCACACGGATAAGCGCGCCCGGAGAAGAACTGCGGGTACTCGTCCATCACTTCAATCATCGCTGACCTGCGCGTCATAGCGAAGGACGTCATCTCTGACGCCTTCTGCCTGAACAGTATCTTCAGCATATCCGCGCCCTTCGTTACTCCTGGCTGCAGGATAGCCCTGCCCGATGGCCGCACCTCACCTGTGCGCGCCGAACGGAAGAACACATCCGTGAACACCTGAACGACCTCCGGGTGTTGCTCCATGACAGCCAGACACAGCTCTATCCTGCCCGGACACCATTCGTCATCACCGCCACACTCCATTATGAACTCTCCACGTGCCTCACGGACACAGCTGTAATAGTTGTCCAACACTCCGCGGTTCTCAGGCCACGCAAGGAGCCGCACCTTATCAGGATACTTCTCGGCATAGCCCCTGCATACGCTCAACGTACCGTCGGTAGAGGCATCATCACCTATGATGACCTCGAAAGGTACAGATGAACGCTGTGACAGTATGGCATCCAGCGTACGACCTATCGTTTGCTGCTGATTATATGTGCAGACTATTACGGAAACGGAATACATAATCTTTTATCTTTAGTTTCAGCATCTGTTGCCGATAGAAGACAGCAAATGTGGGCATCATAGCCCTGAACGGCATCAGCGACAATGATAACGGGAGGTCACGGAAACGGAACGTGTCGTAAGTCTCTGACATACGTCTCCAGAGGTTTTCTTGTTCTTCGGATGAAAAACGGTCCTTGTATCTGCGATATAGGTTACACATGCTCATCAGCTCGCCCCAACGCTTTCTGTCCAAACGGCGTATGATCTTCTCATCGGCACCAAGTTCAACGAGTTGCTTTCGCAGGGACTGCCTGCACTCTAATATCTCAAAGCGCTTGATACTAATGGCTTTAGTATATGACTCCGGGTTTTGGTAGTAGTAGTATTTCCCTTCGCCCAGCACTACCTCACGGGCATGATAGAAGACAACATGCGTGGTGGTTTCATCACCATACTGGCCATATTGCGTCTCGGCAAAGAAGCGTTTCTCCAATGAAGTCCTTACGACGTCAAGCCCTGGAATGTCCCACATTATCGTCCAATAGCAGGCCTCCTTGCCCGTCATGCGCTTCGGTACGCGTGGATTCCTGTGCTGCGGTAACTCCTTGTTGGTCACTGTACTGACGCGCACAAGGTCGTAGGTCACGATATCTACGGTAGGATTAGCCTCAAAGACCTTCACGGCCTTCTCTATGGCATCGGGTGAAATAGCATCGTCAGCATCAACCGTGCTCATCAGTTCTCCCTTACTCACCGTCATCGCCTTGTTACGAGCTGCCGGGGCACCGCTATTGCGCTCCATACGCAATACCTTCACGCGGCTGTCTCCCTCAGCATAGCGTTGCAATACCTGCAGCGAGCCGTCAGTAGAGCAGTCATCAACGGCAATAACCTCTATGTCTCGATAGGTCTGCCCAAGAACAGACTCCAGACATCGCGGCAGGTATTTCTCCGCATTATATACGGCAATAATGATTGATACAGTCATTTAAACATTGAACATTGAGCATTAAGCATTAAGCATTAAGCGTTGAGCGTTGAACATTATGAATTATGAATTTTGAATTTTGAATTATTCATTAAATCAGCCCCCGCTTGCTTATCGCTATACTCAGCACGGTCAACACAGCACCGACGGCCCAATATGCTACGCCTGTGAGACTCTGAACGCAGAAGTAACATGCCACAAGCAGCAGCATCTGAGCCGACAACATCAGCTGCAAGGATTTTGACATTGTGACACCATATCGACGGTAAGCACAGACGAGAGAACATAGCCAGTCTATCGCATTGGTGACAACAAGCATCACACCTATCCCCACAAGGCCGCCGTAGTGATACCCGGGTATGACCAGAAGCACATCAGAGGCCTGTATGAAGTTGAGCACGAAGAATGTCTTTGAGTCACCTGCTGCCAAAGGTGTGTAGGTGAAAGCCAGATGGGCAGTCTTGAATAGCAGGGCTATCAGCGCCAGCTGCGTGAGAGGTATTACACCTATGAACTCATCAGAGAACAACAGCGGTACCATGATGGGCAAAGCGAACATCATCACAACGATAGCAGGAGCTACCAACGCCATTAGCATCTCTGACTGACGGCGAACAGTACTGATGCGTGCCGTCACATCGCTGAAGACGCCTGACAGACGCGGGAAATAGTCGTTGCCCATAGCGGAAAAGAAGATACCGGCGTATGTCGTCGTAATGGTGAGATTGGTGCTGAAGAGTCCAACTGTCTGCAATGAGCCTGCACCGTTGAGGTATGACTGTACGAGCAGCTGTATGAGGTTGTCTATGAGATTGACCACCATGAACGCCGTTCCTACCTTCAACAGCGGAATACCAAGGGCAAGACGTACAGGAGAGAAATCGTATCGAGGTGGGAAATAGCTCCAGGAGAACACGGTTACAACGATGAGAGAAGCTATGAAGATGGCGCCCAAAGCAGGCAGGATACCATCTATGCCCATCACATAATAGATAGGGACGGATACACACATCCCCGCAAGTGCAGTCAGCAAAGACACCGTAGCCAGTGCCTTGAGCCGGCGAATGCCTTTTAGGATGGTTATCTCACCACATGTCAGCGTACTCAGTGCCACAACAGGAGACAGCATTATGTAACCCATCGTGTGGTCAGGATCCTGAAAGGTAAGGTAAGACAGCGGACGCGCAAAGAGGATAGTAAGAACAGCGCCAAGCAGCGCCAGTATTGCTATCCATGAACGAAGCAGGCAGACATCGTCGCTGAGTTGTGAAGCACGCAGCTGGTTCTTGCTCAGGGCCTCAGAACTATCACCCTTCAAGCGCTCATAGGTCTGCGATATATTCTTAATTCCACTGACATCAAAGCCCAGATTGGTAGTGCTGTGAACCAGCTCACGCGTCTCATTATATATGGAGTTGAGCCCCACTCCGGCAGGACCCAATAGCATCGCGACAAGCTTTGTGCGGACAATGTTGATGAGGATATTAAATCCTTGAACACTGCCAAACAGACTCGTCGCCTTCAATATGTTAGAATAATCATTCCTCATTGCTTTTTCCATCACCCCTCATCTATCATCCCCCCTCTCCTTGGGAGAGGGGCTGGGGGTGAGGTCAAACATCCTATACACCACGCTTCTTCCCCCGAAGCCCTCCTTCTGGGCTATCAGGTTTTCGTTAAGGTATCTTCCTCCCTGCTCATTACTGTTTCCGAAGTCAAGGTAGGCAAAACCCTTCTCCCTGTATCTCTCAATCAAATTCAGATAGAGCAAATCCAATGCGCCCACCTCTTTTCCTCTCGGTGAAGCATGACCATACTGTACGTGCACCACCCTGTCATTGCACTCATAAACCACCGCACCGGCCTCCACCACGGTCTCCTCTTGCCTTTGGAGAGGGGCTGGGGGTGAGGTTACCAGAAACAGCCTTATCCTCTCCGGAAAGCGTGACTTCAGCAGCTGCATCTCCTGCAGCGTGTGTACCGGAGCAACACCATAGCGGTCATGCAGGTTAGCCTCCATAATAGGCCAGAAGAGCTCCAGCTTCTCACTCTCCACAATGCTGAAGCCAGCCTCCATCGCCTTACGCTCACCGCGATGCCTGCGGCGCTCCACGGGAGGATACAGCGAAGCATCATTCAGGGGAATAGTCGTAGAGACAAGACAACTCTTCAAGACCGCACCGTTCCTCCACAGAGCATAGTCATCCTCCTGTGCCGGACAGCGATGGTATATTGTGGGAACCTGCTTATACGTCCATCTCGTTACACCATTCTGCTTCATCCAGGCAAGGGTGACATCGAACAGTTCCAAGACCTCCCCGGCTCGCGTGTCTTCTGACAGTATGAAGCCCCCGTATGTCAGTCCCTGATGACTCCACAGGGTGTCACCGTCAATGTTGGCTGGCAGCAGTGCGCGCAGCCTTCCCTTTGCGTCGTAATATATGAAAGAGCAATCGGTGAAGCGTCCCGTACCCGTTCCCACGCCGTGATAATCCATATAACCACGCAGAAACAGCAGCGTACCGTTCTTGGATGCCTCCACAAAAGCATCCCATTCACAGGCATCACTCGGCGTATAGCGTCTTAAACTCAGCATAATCCCTTATATACTCTTCCTCATCGTAATGCTCAGAGGCCAGACAAAGGCAGACAGCACCGGAGGAGAAATCCTCCAGCGTACGCCACACGCCAGGCACTATCAGCAATCCCTGCCAAGGGTGATTCAACATAATCTCACGGCGCTCCTTGCCGTTATCCAGCACCACCCGGAACGAGCCGCTGATAGCTACGAGCAACTGTCGCAACTCCTTATGAGCGTGACCGCCACGGCTCTCTCCGCTGGGCACATCATAAATCCAATAGGCACGGCGTATGTCAAACGGCACATCCCTCCCCTGCTCCGTAACAGTCAAGGCGCCACGCGTAGCATCCAGGATGCGGGGCAGCGTCACTATCTTGCAATCATCTAAATTTGTCATCGCGCAATGTAATATAAAAGGTAACGCATGCACGCGCGTTTTATTGAAACGGAGTATTAAAAATTGGAATTATGAACCCAGAATTGTTAAATTATGAATTTTGAATTATGAATTTTGAATTAAATTCACTACCTTTGCACCAATGCTTATGCGGATTTACCGCTCAGCGAGCAACGAGGACGAGGTTTCTCATCCACACGGGGGACGTGGGCGTCCTCGCCCGCGTAAAACAATGTTCGACCTCTTGTAATTTGTTAATTTGTTAATTTGATAATTCGAAATGCTTGATTTTAC
>DEKQ01000052.1:6283-11330 GCA_002353975.1 Prevotellaceae bacterium UBA2718 | reverse complement strand
AAGAGTGAAGAGTGAAGAGTAAGAATCGCCTGCGGTTGGTATGGCGGTAGCAAATTCTTCACTCTTCATCCTTCATTCTTCACTTTTCACTCTTCACTCTTCACTTTTCATTCTTCACTCTTCACTCTTCACTTTTATACTGACGGACTTCAGTTGCTGCCATCCTGTGCGGTCAGTCAGGCGTATCATAAAGTGATAGTCACCTTCTTCCGCATCCTCTGGTATCGGAATGTCAACAACTGCCTTGTATAGCGTCTGTCCAGCCGGGATGCTATAGTCCTGATTGAATACCCAGCCGAGGGTCTCGTCGTGCTCGTCATGTTCGTCATGTTCGTCATGGGCATCGTGGGACTCGTCTTCGTGGTGGGCATCTTCGTTATGCTCGTCTTCGTTATGCTCGTCTTCGTCATGTTCGTCATATTCACATTCCACAGCAGATGTTGAATGGGTGTGATGGTCAAAGTTGTTGTGTATCTCCACATTAAAGTTACCCAGCTCCATATCGTCGCTGAACGTGCAACGCAAGGGTATCACTCCTCCTGGCTGATACACCTCGCATTGCTGTGGATAACTCTCTTCCGAATCCTCTATGAAAGGCATTGTCATGTCCTTGTCATCAGGGTTGCTGACGCACGCAGCCATCAAGAGCAAAGTGCATACGGCAGCTATTATTATAGTAAGATGTCGATTCATCATTATTTATTGAAGTTTATTTTAGAAGGCGTATGAGGCCACGAGCGAGAAGTTTCGCCCTGCCTCCGGCACGCCAATGAGCCGGTAGTAACTGGTATGGTCATAATAGCGCCGGTTCAGCAAGTTCTGCGCCTGCAGGGTCAAGGTGAGCGCATGCTTATGACGCAGGTGAGAGAAATGGAAACAGTATCCCATGGCCGCATTCAGCAGGAAATAGCCGTCGGTGGGTTTCTCCGGCGGCACAATCTCCCGTTGCTCCCCGGTATAGCGGCCAGTCACAGAGACATATCCTTCCTCGAAAGGCTTATACTTCAGCATGAGCTGCACGTTCCACGGTTGTGAGAACGGCAAGGTGTAGCCTTTCTTTGAGCCTGAAGCCAGGCGGGCATACAGAAATTCGCCCTGTAGCTCGCTCTCCAATTGCGGCAGCCACTCACAGCGCACCGTGCCCTCCACGCCCCAGCGCAACACGCGGGCCTGCTCATAAGTATATACCTGCAAGCCTTCGTAGTATTCTGGCGTAGGACTCATGTAGATGTAATTTGAGAACCAGCTCAGGTATGGGTCAACCTGAATTGTCAGCATACCCTTTGTATAGTTCACGCTGCCGTCAACCTGATAGCTCTCCTCCGGATTGAGGTTAGCATTTCCACACTCATATCGGAATATGTGATAGTTCACGCCGTCAGTTCCCAATTCCTTCGGGATAGGAGTGCGGAAGCCCTTGCCTACATTTGCCTTCAGGGTCCAGGGGCCTGTGGCGTAGTTTATGCCCAGCGCCCAGGTCAGGGAGCGGAAATACAATACCCGGTCCTCAGAGCGTTGCTTGTATTCTCCCAGCGTCTCATACCAGTCCGTGTAGGGCAGTATATGCGTACGCGTCCAGTCATATCGCACGCCTCCGCTAATGATCAGCCGCTCCGACAGATGCCAACGGTCATAGGCGTATGCCCCGGCGGTCATGTTGCGAAAGTCAGGGATGATAAAGCCCCACCCGTCACGCGAATTACGTTGATACTCCGTGGAGGCGCCTATACTGATGTTGTGCTGACCGGCCACAAGCGTCTTAGCCGAGAGATTTGCCGTGTAGGTGTCCTTATCAAAACGACGCTCCAACGTACTCATCGGACGGGGCATGTATCCGTGGCTGACGGGTTCTGACAGCTCCTCACGCCTGTTGTGCTGATAGCCCAGGTCGGCAAAGAGATGCCACCGTGACGCCAAATGCAGCTCTGTATGGGAGAGCACCTTCAGGTGGTTTACCTTATGGTATGGCAAATCGACGTCACGCTCCGAACTGTCATAATCTATATCAGACAGGCGCACCTCCAGGCCGTGGGCGTTGGCAAAGAAGCCGCTCTTCCCGTTGGTGTCAGATATTCTCAGGCTTGTCGAGAACTTCTCGCTCCAGTATCCGAATGTGGCACTCCCGTCAATCTCCCTTCCGGCGGTATTGCGCAAGCGTCCATTCTTCAACTTTATGTAATAGGAGTAGTACTGTATGCTGTCCGTAGGCACCTTCATGTCGGCATAGTCTGTGCCGCTCAGCGCAAGTTTCCAATAGAAACCACGCGGAGTTATGCCCCCCAGTCTTATGGCTCCACCCACGGAATTGTTGACCGAGCGCAGGAAGAGCTGTGCCCTGCCCTCAATCTTGCGTTCAGGCAACGCATCGCTGTAGATGTTTATCACACCTCCGATAGCGTCGCTGCCACACGTGAGGGCTGACGGCCCCTTCACTATCTCCACGCGGTCAATGTCCATCTGCGAGATTTCCAGCCCATGATCCTCACCCCATTGCTGGCCTTCGTGCTTTATGCCGTTCTCCGTGACGGCCATGCGGTTGAAGCCCAATCCACGAATGGTGGGCTTTGACTCACCCGAGCCAATGCTCATGGCCTTCACACCTGGTATCTGTTCCAGGCTTTGCATCAAGCTGCCACCAAGGTGGGTCTCAATGAACTCCTTACCGACATTAACGACAGACTGTGAGGACTGCATCAGCACCTGGCGGCGATTAGCCTGCCCATGCACCGTCACGCCCTGCAGGGTCTGCGTCTCCATCGTGTCTTTGACTGCCATATAGTCATACGTCTGGCTGCATACCGGCACAGACGCACAACAGAGTGCAGACAAAAATAGATATTGTCTCATTCTGTTTAATTCATACCATTAAACGATTTACGATACATATCCCCCGCCGGCAGCGGAGGAGATGACTATCACAATTCCTAAATCGTCAACGGTGGTCCCCTCTGTTTCCTCGTGAGCACCACGCGCCGGGGAGCAGACTCCACGACGGATTGGCGCAGCACCTTATGATACAACAGGAAACACTCCCCCCCGAGGACTGCTGCCATCACAAAAGGCAATGACAGGAACTGGCACAGCACACAGTCGTAACCATGCGACACGGAAGCCGAAAGATGCCCCGGGTGAGACACATGATGGGCACAATCCGAGCACAACGGGGTGCTGCCATAATCATGGACGTGCAGCACCGACATCAGCAGCATCGGGACAAATACCGACAACAAAATGCGTGCGAAGACTTTTCTCCTCACACTTCCGCTGTATCGGCTATAGTCCAAAATGCCCATTTCGGGTGCAAAGTTAATTATTTTTTTTCATATTTGAACAATCATGGGGCGATAATTTGTAAACATTTATTTCTTCACTCAACTTATGCATACTTCATGTGAATGCAAATCGGTGCATAAAGGCATTATATTGAGCGTAAATGCCGGACGCTTTTTTCTACTATTTGGAGATTATTTTGCAATCAAATATGGCGTATTTCATTTTTTCTTAGTACCTTTGTCTATGCTAACGTATAAAAGAAAGATTGTATCAAAAACAATGTCAACATCTACAACTACTCCATTATTTCAGCGTCCTCTCTGGGTTACGGTATTTGCCCTTACGGCTGCGATAGCCTGGGGCTGGGCCTTTCCTATATTGAAAATCGGCTTCACCGCCTTCGGCATCACGCCCGATATGACCGGAAGCAAAATGCTCTACGCAGGTATCAGGTTCGCCTCTGCGGGGCTTATCATCCTGACTATCGCACGCTGCAGCGGTCATTCGTTTAAGGTCCGGTCCACGAGCGACTGGTGGTTTATTCTCGCCTTTGCGCTGATGAACACTACCCTACACTATTTCTTCTTCTATATCGGAATGTCGCATAGCGAGGGTGCGCGCGCCGCCATTCTCAATTCCATGAGCACATTCCTTGTGGTTCTGCTGGCTTGTATGTGCTTCAAGAGCGACAGACTGACCACCAGGAAACTTCTTGGCTGCATCATCGGTTTCGGGGGCATCATGGCTCTCAACGTAGGCGGCGCAGACAGCGGACGCTTCACATGGCTGGGAGATGGCATGATAATAACCAATACCATCGTCATAGCCCTTGCCGGACTTATGGTCAGGGGGCTGAGCCGACGCATAGATGTCTTCGTGGGCACCGGCTTTAGCCTTACCATAGGCGGACTGTTGCTCATCATTCCCGCGCTCCTGATTGGCGGCACCCTGCCCATAGTCAGCACAAAAGGCATCATCTGCCTGCTACTGCTCATCACGATTTCGGCCACAGGCTTCGCGCTCTATAACAAGCTGCTCAGCTGCAACCCTATCGGCAAGGTGGCTATATACAATTCGCTGATACCCATCGTAGGGTCGATTACGAGCTGTATCTGCCTGAACGAGACCTTTTACGCAAAGTATGCCGTGGCCGGACTACTTGCCGCCCTGGGTATATACATTATTAATAAGGGCAAGGGATAAATGCTAAAAAGCCGCGATTAAGTCGCAGGCGATTGTTCTTAACAAAACTTAAATAATCTGCGGATATTGCGTGTAATTGGAAAACTATTCGTAACTTTGCATCGCAAACGATAAAACACGTTATGAAACATTTATTCACCCTGCTATTAATGGCAGTAATAAACATTACAGTTATGGCACAGACAAACATCTATGATTTCACGGTCAAGACGAACAAAGGCGCAGACCAGTCACTTGCCGAGTACAAGGGCAAGGTAATCCTCGTAGTCAACACAGCAACGAAATGTGGCTTCACACCTCAATATGAAGATCTGGACTCTCTGTATGACGAGTTTTCCGGTCGCGGCTTCACCATTCTGGACTTCCCATGCAACCAGTTCGGCGGTCAGGCCCCAGAGAGCGACGAGGAGATAGAACAGTTCTGCACACTTCGTTTCAACACAAAGTTCCCTCGCTTCAAGAAGATTGACGTGAACGGAGAAAACGAGATACCTCTCTACACTTGGCTGAAATCCCAGAAGGGCTTTGCCGGTTTTGACAAGAACCACAAGCTGACAGCCATACTTGAGGA
>DEKQ01000052.1:293-6223 GCA_002353975.1 Prevotellaceae bacterium UBA2718 | reverse complement strand
TTCCTCATCGACAGCGAGGGCAACGTGGTAAAGCGCTTTGAACCTACAGCAACCAAGGAGGTTATTGCTCCTGAAGTGGAGAAGCTGCTGAAGTAAGTGCATCCTAAATGAGCTACGAACAGTTAAAGCTTGAAAATCAGGGGTGCTTCCGTCTATACACGGCGGCACGCCTGATAGTGCAGGGGTATCAGCCGTGGCTTTCGCAGATGGGCATCACATACACGCAATATCTGGTGTTGATGGTGCTCTGGGAGAAAGACCACCAGCCCGTGAACGACATAGCCCACAGGCTCTACCTGGAGTCAAACACCATGACTCCGCTCATAAAGAGAATGGAGGCTGAGAAGATAGTCACACGGCGCAAGGACAAGACCGATGCCCGCAAGACCATCGTATCGCTGACTGAACGCGGAAAAGCTATGGAGCAGGAAGCGGCAAAGATACCCGCGTGCATGACTGAGATGCTCAGCCAGAGGGGTATAGAAGCATCTGAACTACTCAACATCTTCCCTACGCTGGACAGTCTTATAGACAAGATGGCAACAAACAACCCATAAAAACTATAACATTTTAACTACTAAACACTATGACAAAAGAAGAAGCACTTAAGAAATTCGCCTATTTAGGCGCAGTATGGTTTGGCAACAGCAAGCAGCACTTTGCCTTTTCAGCCTATGACCGTCTGAACGGTTGGAACAAGCTGGCAGACAAGTGGAAGGAAGAGGCCGAAGAGGAATGGGAAGAGGCCGAGGAGGTACTTAACCGTCTGGTAGAGCTCGGCTGCAAGCCAGCTGACCTGCAGGAGGCTATGAAGACCATAGAGTTCCCATTCTGCGATGACCCTAAGCAGCAGATAGAGGGCGACTATGCTCCCGAAGCTATCAAGGAGCTGAGCGAACTGGCTGCCGCCTTCTCTGATGACTATATCACACAGAAGCTCATCTACAAGTGGATTGAGGATGAGAAGGATCACATGGCCTGGGAGGCTCAGTACCTGAACTACATCGACAAGCTGGGATATGAGAATTTCCTCATTGAGATGATGTAAGCAGACACATAACTACACGAAAAAAAACGGAGGGACTCCATAGTTGGAATCTCTCCGTTTCTTTTTCGTATCATCACTTCATGTAAAGTGATTTATAGTATCACACCTTCTCAAGCAGTCCGTTCTTCCAATCCTGCAGGGCGGTCTCCTTAATCTTCACGTGGAGCTTCTTACCCGTAGCATTGAATGGTATCTGCTTTACGATGCGATAGAAGCGTGGACGCTTGAAATTGGCCAGCTCCGGGCTCTGCCTGCAATAATCGTCAAGTTCCTCGGGGGCTACGTAATCATCTTTCGGCACAACGTATGCCGTAACCATCTGTCCACGAATCTTGTCGGGCACGGAAGTGACAATACAATCCTTTACCTTCGGATGCAGGTTTAGCACAGACTCAACCTCTGTCGGATAGATATTCTCACCAGAGGATATTATCATATCGTCCTTGCGACCTACGATTGTAATGTACCCGTTATCGTCCCATGTAGCGAGGTCATTTGTATAGATAAAGTCCTTGTAGTACTTGCGCTCGGTCTCTTCATTGTTGTCATGGTAAAGGTATGGTGACTTGGCAGGCGATGAGATGATGACCTCACCCACATCAATTCCGTCCTGTTTCGCAAGGTCTTCCGGCTCCGCACGACGGTCCTCATATATCTTTACCACCCTCACATCGTCATCCACACAGGAGCGTCCGGCGCTTCCGGCATTGTCTGGCAGGTCAAACGGACGCAGGAATGTGTTCCACAGCGTCTCAGTAGTGCCATATCCGTTGTAGATATTCGGTGAGAGAACCTTCTGGTAACGTATGCAGGCTGCACGCTCGAGCGGGCTGCCCATGGTAACGATACCGGTAAGCGATGAGAGGTCATAGCCTCCCTGCTCCTGACGGTCGGCCAGTTCCTCAAGCACGGTGGGCACGCCGACAATGAAGGTAATCTTGTATCTATAGACGTATTTCAACGTCTGAATGGCATCAAACTTACCCATTACCACCATCGTCGCTCCTGCATAAAGGGCTGGACACGGACCTGCGCAATGCAATCCTCCGCGATGGAACCACGGTGTGGTGTTCATCGTGATGTCTCGGCTGCTCATTGGGAAGTGTATCATTATGTCGTGTGCAGAAAGCACCTCGTTGATACTGGTGATGCATACGCCCTTGGGACGGCCCGTAGTACCCGAGGTATAGAGGCGCACCGTCTCGTCATATATATTATAAGGTGTAGTGATAACCGGTTCGTCGGCGGGGGCATCCTTCACGAAATCTCCGTATGAGACGATTTCGTCTGTGCTCTCCGATATAAGACCTATCACACAGAGCGGCTTGTGCTTGGTGTGCGCGATGGACTTGACGGCTTCCTCGCACTTTGACTGGCAGCATATCACCACAGCGGGCTTTGAGTCTTCTATGTTCCATGCGAACTCGCCCGGGCTGAGACGGAAGTTGACCGGGCAGCATACAAGCTGCATCTTGTGGCATGCCACGTATGCAAAAACGAACTCTGGGCAGTTAAGCATCTGGAGCATTATGACATCTCCCTTCTTGACTCCCGCCTTGGCGAGCGAGTGACACAGTCGGTTCACCTCATCATTCACCTCAGAATAGGTCCATTGGTGACCGGTCTGGGGGTCTATAAGTGCCTGCTTTCCAGAGAAACGGCGCACATTGCGCATGAAGCCCTCTATCCATGTGTAGCGGCTTTCAAATATCTCTTTGAATGTTGTCATACCTTATATTTTATATCTGTTTATCTTTATTCTGCTAATTCTTCAATGATTTGCCTTTGCCGAAGCGCTTCTGATATCCACTCGCCTTATCTTACCGCTGACAGTCTTGGGCAGCTCATCGACAAACTCCACTATACGAGGATACTTATACGGCGCGGTTTCGTGCTTCACGTGCTCCTGCAGTTCCTTCACAAGAGCATCAGATGCCTTGTCCCTATATTCCTCCGTAAGCACGATAGTAGCTTTGACTATCTGTCCGCGAATATCATCGGGGGCAGCGGTGACGGCACATTCTGCCACTGAAGGATGCGTCATCAGCGCCGACTCCACCTCAAACGGCCCTACTCTATAGCCGGAAGTCTTTATGACATCATCTATTCGCGACACAAACCAGAGGTATCCCTCATCATCACGATACACGACATCGCCCGTATGATAGAACCCGTTGACGATGCGCTTTTCCGTCATCTCATCGTTGCGGTAGTAACACTTAAACAGGCCGAGCGGCTTGCTTTCTCCCACCTTTATGACAAGCTCGCCCTGCTCCATGGGGGAGACTTCCCTTCCTTGTTCGTCTATCACGTCAATGTCATACTGCGGGTTGGGCATTCCCATTGACCCTGGCTTGGGCTTAATCCAAGGATACGTACCTACCACCATAGTGGTCTCCGTCTGTCCGTAGGCCTCATAGATTGTGATGCCCGTGAGGTTCTTCCATATCTCAAACACGCTCGGGTTGAGAGCCTCACCTGCCGTGCTGCACCTTTTCAGCGCCGACAGGTCGTAGTCGCCGATCTTCTCCCTTATCAAGAAGCGGTATATCGTTGGCGGAGCACAGAAGGACGTAACCCTGTAGTCCTGCATAATCCGCAACAAGTCTGCAGGCAGGAAGCGGCCTTCAAAGTCATATACAAATACCGTTGCCCCGGCCAGCATCTGACCGTAGAACTTACCCCAGGCAGCTTTTCCCCAACCCGTATCGGCCAGCGTGAGATGAAGCGAGTGCTCATTGAGATTGTGCCAGTATTTTGCTGTTATGACATGCGCCAGCGGATAGGAGTAATCATGCATCACCATTTTGGGCTCGCCCGTAGTGCCGCTCGTGAAATACAGAAGGAAATTATCCGTCACCTTATTCCGTTCCGGCTTCTCAAATGGTGCCGCCTCATGGAGTCCACGCCAGAAATCATAGAAACCGTTGGGCACTATCGGACCAATGGAAATGCAGTGGCGCAACATCGGGCAGAAGCGCCTGGCCTTCTGAACGTGTCCCAGCACCAGAGGGTCGCCGCACGAGACGATGCCGCTGATACCTGCCATGTGACATCTGTACATGATGTCCTTCTCCGTGAGCATGTGGGTGGCAGGGATTGCCACGGCACCTATTTTATGAAGTGCCACCATTGCGAACCACCACTCCACGCGGCGCTTGAGCACCAGCATCACGCGATCGCCCTTCTCTATGCCTATGCCCTGGAAGAAAGCCGCACACTGGTCGGTAATGTTCTTGAATGCACCGTAGGTGATGTGTTTTACCTCACCCTCATCATTCACCCAGAGCAAAGCATCCTTTTCAGGCATCTCGGCAGCCCATGCGTCTATGACGTCGTATCCGAAGTTGAAGTCGTCAGGCACGCTGATACGAAAGTTGTCAACGAAGTCCTTATATGAGCTAAATGAAGACTTGCTCAGGTACTTTTCTAATATAGCATTCATAAATAAGGAACTATGACAGGGTCAGCCCTTCGTGGTTTGAGACCTTGGTTCTGAATTCTTCATCTATCTCCACAGACTGGTTCGTGGCGGTATCCATCATCACCATTACCGTCTCACAATAGCATTTCACCTCATCGGTACGTTCGTTGAGCGCCCGCTGCAGGAGCGTGAAACTCTTGTTGCCCATTTTGACGATGCTGGTGTCTATCACAATCTCATCGGGGAAAAACACCGGCGAGATGAAGTTTGCCTCGATATGGACCACTACCGGGGCCATACGGTCAAAGATGTCAGTACCGACAACGTCGTGGAAGTACCGCGTCTTGCACATGTCAAACAGCGAGAAATAGACCGAATTGTTTACATGCCCGAACCTGTCAACATCAGAGAACCTCAGTTGTGCAGGCATACGATGGCGAAATGTCTGTGTTGTATAATCCATTGATTGCTTATGCATTTAGTTGATTACGTGTGCAAAATTACTCCTTATGTTCTATTTTTCGCAAAAAATGATTTCGATAAAAGACCGAAACGTCGTTTTAAGCCACCCAAACGTAAGCGTTTTGCACATAGGCATTATAGTGTGTGCACCTTTTTTGTCTGATTATTTACGCCTTACGTATGTATGCTGTTTTATTATTGGAATGGTGTCGTAACATTGTTCTATTTTTACATCTTCCCTTATGTTACCACGCCAAAAGAAGATATTACGACATCTGCAGATTAAAAAAGTCAGACAAATGTTTGTGAAGTAAAAAAATAATCTCTACCTTTGCACGGAATGGATAAGGACTTCACATATTCCCTTGAGAGATATACGGCTGAGGTAGAGGCTAAAGCCTATATTGACGGATTCCGTAATGCAGAATACTTCTTAACGCTCTGCCGGCAATGCAGGAACTATGGACGCAGGTATGGGTGTCCTCCGTTTGATGAGGATCCGCTTCCGTCAATCAGTATATATAATAAGGTACGCGTGATTGGAGTGAAAATAACGCCCAAGGATAAGGCTTTGCCTCTCGAGGCTGCCAATGACTTGATGAAGCCTGTTATCACAGAACTGAACGAAGAACTGCTGGAGGCTGAGAAATCCTTGAACGGAATGAGCTTTGGCTTTGCGGGCTGTTGTCCTTATTGCAACGGCGACAAGTGTGCCAGAATCGACGGCAAGCCGTGCAGACATCCTGACAAGGTTCGTCCGTCTTTAGAGTCAATAGGATTTGATATCAGCAAGACCGCGAAGGATTTATTAGGCATAGACATCAAATGGAGTCAAGACGGGATGATACCTGAGTATCTGACTCTTGTGTGTGGTATATTCTATTAGAAGTATATGAAGAAAATTATTAACCCTTGGCTTTACAGAACCGAATACAACTGTTTCGGTTGTTGTCCCGAAAACCCCATCGGACTTCACATGGAGTTCTATGAGGATGG
>DEKQ01000052.1:0-226 GCA_002353975.1 Prevotellaceae bacterium UBA2718 | reverse complement strand
ACCATGCACGGAGGCATTCTGAGCACGCTTATAGACGAAGTATGTGGATGGGTAGTGACACGCAAGCTACAGACGAGCGGCTATACCGTGCAGCTGAACGTGAAGTTCCGCAAGGCTGTACCGACCACGGAACCAGTACTGACGATAAGGGCAAAAGTCAGCAAACAGGTGAGAAATCTCGCGTATATCAATGCTGAGATTCTCAATTCCAAAGGCGAGCTATGTA
>DEKQ01000087.1:27193-27791 GCA_002353975.1 Prevotellaceae bacterium UBA2718 | reverse complement strand
ATCCACCTCCACAGAGCCTTCTATCTCAAACCATCCGTTGTCGTTCTTCTTGATAGTGCCGCTCCAGGAAGAGGCCGACGCACCCTGACGGCGCACCCGCAGCTGCGCTCCCTCAGGCCATTCGCATTGTATCTGGGCGGGGTTCATCTGCACATACTCCAGCAATGACAGCAGTTCGGCGGTGTCAAGCTCCACTTCTGTCTCGCCTGTCAGGCCGTTATCCTCGATGAAATGGGAGAAAACAGCAGCCTCATCGGCCAGGCGTCGCCTTACCCTTGTGCGCTGACGGTGCTCCTCACCAGCCTCATTGATGATGACCTGCTCGTCTGTCACCATCTCCTCACCCTGTCCCGGCACGCAATGCAGGCGTCCGCCATCGATGGGACGTATGAAAAACTCAGCCAGATAGTGCTGCCTTCCTGACGGGCGTACCTGCATGATGAGCGTCGCCGTGCCCTCTGCGGTAGGCAGAGTGGAGCCGCCCGGCAGCAGGTCGCTGTGGATTTCTATGCGTCCGTCGATTTCCGTAAGCAGACTCTTGAGGCGCTGCCGCTCATCCTCGGCATAGTGTTCCTTGCTGAACAGGCGGGCAAAGAGC
>DEKQ01000087.1:0-27142 GCA_002353975.1 Prevotellaceae bacterium UBA2718 | reverse complement strand
TTGATGATAAAGGCCGTCTGCGTGAGTGCCTCGCCGGGCACATTGCTGTGGATATGGTAGCCATTGCGGTCGTGCAGGATGTTCACGTAAGGCACCTCCTGCGTCACCTGCACCAGCGTGTAGGGTGAATAGCGCCCCACGTAGAGGCGGCTTTCCTTGACCATCTGCGGCAATACGGCCTCAACAGACATCCTTCCGCCAGGCATACGCTTGCCTGCTCCCCAGCGTCCGTCCTTCAGCTGCGTCTGCTCGCGGCGCTCCACATCGCGTGAACGCATGTCCGGCATGAAGTAAGCGATGCGCGTAGGACGCTGAACATTGACCGTTTCAAGCACTGGAGGCAGGTCAAACAGCAGGGCTTTCTGACTGAAGATGTGCCACTTAGGCTGTATGTCGCTGAACTCCGTCACATCGGGCGTGACGTGCAGGAACTCGTACATCTGCTTGGCCAGCACACGGTCCATGAGGTGTTCGCTGGTCAGGAGGTTCGAGAGATTTATCTTAACCTGCCGCTCCGTCATGCTGTGGAAGAGGATGCCGTGCATCACCTTGCCAGCCATGGTGGACTGACGCTCCAGCGATTTGGCAACTATCAGGGAGCGTTTGCGCCCCTCCTCCGTAGCGCTGCGGTAACAGCCGAGGACAAAGAGGAAGTTCTCAATGATGTAGGGGAAATGGCGTGCAAAGGAGTGATTGCGCATCACGGCACGCTTGAAATGGTCCTGTGCCAGCGGCTCGTGGCCGTTCAGCTCCTCATGTATGGCGGCAATGAAGCGGTGAGCCGACACATCGGGGTAGAGTGTGGCGGGCACTGTGCCGTTGCTGAGGTAATCGTAAAGGTCTATGGAATGGTTGAATGCCATCAGAGTGTGGAACTCCGGGTGGCGGTCCTGCCCGATGTAACGGTTCAGGAGTTGGCGAAGATACGCCACATTGACACTCAATTGATTGTCGAAGATATTCTTCATGGCATACTCCATCAGCGTCACAAAGGTGTTGTGGTTGAGAAGCAGCAGCAATGAAGCAAAGTCAGGATTGGGCACTACCTCCACGAGAACGTCGTAGTGGTGGCTCAACTGGTAGTCATCTATCTCCTCGATATTGACGTCCTGATAGTCACTGCTGATGTATTTCCACAGCAGGCGCTGAATGTAGGTTGGCTTCAGTATGCCTGCCGCAGCCTTCAGCACGTCGATGGTCTGGCTCGGAGTGTCCCTGACAAGCGAAATCATCGTGGGCACCATCAGCCGGTCAGCAATGCGATACTCATAGTTATCCGAGCGCCAATTGTAGTCATACTGCGTCAACAGACCTGCATCAACGAGGGACTTGAGGAGGAATTTCAAGTCCGTACAAGGCTCGCCAGAGAGTTTTTCCAATACTTCTCTGGTTCTTCCCACCTGCTGCCCCTCGGTATCGAAGAGCGTGAAGATGGTGAGCAGACGCTGTTGCTGTGGTGACAAGGAGGTCAAGTCAATAGGTCGTTATTATGCGTGCCACACAGTGGCACGCCACGGAACACTTTTTTACTATACAGAAAAAGCCAGGGCGTAAGCCTTGATGCGCTTCACCATAGCCAGAAGACCGTTGGAGCGCGTGGGCGACAGATGGTCTTTCAGGCCTATGGCCTCAATGAAATAGAGGTCGGCATCAAGGATATCCTTGGCTGTCTGGTTGTTTATGACGCGTATGAGCAGGGATATTATGCCCTTCACTATGAGTGCATCGCTCTCCGCGCGGAAGGTGAGGAGCTCGCCGTTACGGTCACACTGCAGCCATACGCGGCTCTGGCAACCGTCTATCAGGTTCTGCTCAGTCTTGTATTCATCGGGCAACGGCTCCTGCTCATTGCCCAAATCGATAAGCATCTGGTACTTATCCATCCAGTCATCAAAGCTGTTGAACTCTTCAATGACCTCGTCTTGTATCTCGTTTATCGTCATTATAACTGTATTTTATCGTTCATTAAGCTATTGTCAAGGCCCCGTCTGTACTGCGATAAAATCGCAGAGCAACTGACAAAGGGGGTTCATGCATTCTGAATCACAAAGAGTTTATCGTTGGGTCGCACCTTGTCGGGCACCGCAATGCTGATGCGCTGACCCTTCAGGCCTGTCTGGACGGGCTTCAAGTCAAAGCGAATCTCTTCCACCTTATTTATATATAGGGCTCCCGTCGTGGGTCCGGTGATGAGCAATTTGTCTCCGACATTGATGTCATGGGCCTCCACCTGGAACTCTGCCACGCCGATTTTGGAGAAGTATTTTATTGTCTTGGCGGCATAAACCTTCTTCTCCGTAGCCTTGGAGCCATAGGAATCGTTCCACTCTCCGAGCGTCTTGCCCTGGTAATAGCCGTCCCAGAAACCGCGATTGAAGACGGCTGCGAGGCGCTTGTCCCACTCGTCGCAGAGGCTGTTCCAGCGCTCGCGGGCTGCTTCCGTAGCCTTCTCGCTGCCCTCAGGGAACAGTATCAAGGCTTCGCGTATCGCCTCCTTATAGCATCTCACGACGGCATCCACGTACTCCGGCCCGCGGGCGCGCCCTTCAATCTTGAAGACACGCACGCCGGCAGCCATCATCTTGTCGATGAAACGGATGGTCTTGAGGTCCTTGGGCGACATGATATACTTGTTGTCTATCTCCAATTCATTGCCTGTCTCAACGTCGGTGGCAAGGTATTGCTCGTCATACTGAGGCGCGTCGTTCTGCGAATGTATCTCGCCGTCAGCCGGCAGAGCCTCCACCTTGTAGCCCCGGCGGCATATCTGCACGCACTCACCACGGTTGGCGCTGCGGTTGGCATTGTGCAGCGAGAGATAACACTTGCCGCTGACGGCCATGCAGAGGGCTCCGTGGCAGAACATTTCTATGCGGATAGGCTTGCCATTGGGGCCGCAGATGCCCTCGCGGACGGCCTGCTCGTGGATTGTCCGCACCTGGTCCATGCGCAGCTCGCGGGCCAATACCACCACGTCGGCAAACTGTGCATAGAACCGCAGGGCCTCAATGTTGGAGATATTGAGCTGTGTGGAGAGGTGTACCTCCTGCCCCACCTGGCGGCAATACATCATCACAGCCACGTCAGAGGCTATGACGGCAGAGATTTCTGCCTCCTTCGCAGCGTCTATTATCTCGCGCATCTGCTCCAGATCCTCGCCATAGATGATGGTATTCACCGTGAGATAGGACTTCACGCCGCGCTCGCGGCAGGTCTGCGCTATCTCCTTCAGGTCGCTGATGGTGAAGGTGGATGCGGAGTGTGCACGCATATTCAGCTTCTCAATGCCGAAGTATATGGAGTCAGCACCTGCATTAAGGGCCGCTGCAAAACTCTCACGGGAGCCCACAGGCGCCATTATCTCAAATGTATTATCGCTCAAACTATTCATCATTCTTATCTTTTTATGCCCGTATCACTTCCCTTTGGCAGCAGCAATGTCACTGCAAAGCCTATGAGGAAGATGGTCAACGTGCCCAGCACGATGGCCATATACTCGTGTATTCCGCTCTCCGGCAGCCCCAGCCAGGTGTCAGCACTAATCCATGCTATAACGAGAAAGCCGCACAACACACCTGTCATCGCCGCCACTTTGCGCCGCTTCATGCCCACTTTGCCGGTGCCTATGATGCCAAGCAGGAACAGCCCGAGCATACCACCGCTGAAGATGCTGGACAGTTTCCACCACGCATCCAGTATGCTCTCCACATTGACCAGGGCCAGAGCCACCGTCGCTCCGAGCACTCCGACAATGAGGCAGGAGCCTTTCAGCACCGTGATATCCTCGCGTTCGGAGGTCTGCGGGCGCAGTCGCTTGTAGTAATCAGTCAGCACTATCGTTGCCGAACTGGTGATGCTGGTCGCTACGGTGCTCATTCCGGCAGCGAAGATGCTGGCTATGAGCAGCCCCGTAAGGCCCACCGGCAGCTGATTGACAATGAAATAGGGGAACACATAGTCGGGCAGCAAGCCACCGGGCAGCAGTCCAGGTTGCAGTTTGTAGTAGGCATAGAGCGCCGTGCCAATCATAAAGAATACGAGCGAGACGGGTATGAAGAGGTATCCCCCGAAGAGCGCCGCCTTCTTTGCCTCGCGCTCTGACGCTGCGGTGTGGTATCGCTGCACGTAGTTCTGGTCTATGCCGTAGTTCTGCAGGTTGATGAAGATGCCGTATATCATGCAAACCCAGAAGGTACTGGTGCTCACATCAGTCAGCGAGAAGCTGCCGAGTGACATCTTTCCGTCGGCGATGGCAATGTCAAGAGCCGCCTTCGGACCGCCCGGCATGTAGGCCAGGAGCAACGCGAGGCACAGCAACGCACCACCGATGAGGATTATTCCCTGCACCGCCTCGGTCCATACCACTGCGCGTATGCCGCCGGAGATGGCGTAGAGCAGTATGGCAATGCTGGTAACGAGTATTACCGTATGTATCTCCCACCCCATCAGGACGTTCATGGGCAGGGCAAGCAGATAGAGAATGCTGCCCATTCGGGCTACCTGCGTGAGCAGATAGCAGGCCGAGGCATACAGACGGGCCCATACGCCGAAGCGTTCTTCCAGAAAGGAGTAGGCCGAGACGGACCACTGCCTGCGGTAGAAAGGCACGAAATATCGCGCCGCCACGTATGACGCTATGGGTATGCTGAGGCTGAAGACGAAGGCATTCCAGTCGCCGGCATACGCCTTGCCGGGGTATCCCAGATAGCTGATGCTGCTCACATAGGTGGCAAAGATGCTCATCCCCACCACCCATCCAGGCAGGCTTTGGCTGGCAGAGGTGAAGTCTTTGGCTGACACTGACCGCCTCGCAAACGACAATCCATATAGGACTATGCCGCCTGTGAAGAGGAAGAAGATGATCAGGTCAATGTAATGCACCCCGGACGAATTAAAAAATTAACGAATTAAAGTTCCGCAAGCGCGCCCCGAAGGGGCAATGAGCTGTTAGCCTTTCTTGCTCCGATGCTCTACGCAAGCGTCCCTTAGGGCCGAGCGCAGGCCGTTTACATACTTGCGGAACTTGAATTAACGAAACTCTTAATTTTGAATTATGCATTCTTAATTATGCATTATCCATTAGATTTCCCACACCGCGCCATCGGGAGTGTCCTTCACTATGACACCGGCGGCATTGAGATCATCGCGTATCTTGTCGCTCGTAGCCCAGTCCTTGTCGGCTTTTGCCTTGGCGCGGATGTCGAGAACCATCTGCATTACCTTCTCCATTGCGCCGCCTGCGGCTTGCTGACCGTTGCCGTCAGTGAGTCCCAGGAGGTCTTCCGTCCACAGGTGCATGACCTTGGAGAGTTGCTCCAGGTCGTCAGCACTTATCTTCTGCTTGCGATCCACGAGCAGGTTCACCTGGTGGCAGGCCTCAAAGAGCAGGCTTATGACGATGGGAGTCTGCAGGTCATCATTCATGGCATCATACAGCTGGCCCTCCAGCTCGCTGACATACTTCGTCACTTCGGGCGAAGAACCCTTGGCAGGCTGCACGCGCTTCAGGTCTTTCAGGCCCTGCATCAGGCGTGCCATGCCCTTCTCAGCGGCCTCAAGAGCCTCCGATGAGAAGTCAACCGTGCCGCGATAGTGGGCCGAGAGGATGAAGAAGCGTATCGTCATGGGCGAGAACGCCTTTGTCAGCAGTTCGTGATTGCCCGTGAAGAACTGGTCAAGGGTTATGAAATTATTGTATGACTTGCCCATCTTCTGCCCGTTGATGGTAATCATGTTATTGTGCATCCAGTAGTGCACGGCCTGATGTCCCATTGCCGCCTGCGCCTGTGCTATCTCACATTCATGGTGTGGGAAGACAAGATCCATGCCTCCTCCGTGTATGTCGAACTCCTCACCGAGGTATTTCCTGCCCATAGCCGTGCATTCGCAGTGCCATCCCGGGAAGCCTTCGCCGATGGTATCGCAGACACCATCGTGGTTGAATGTGCCCATGAGCCACGGCCATCGCATGATGTGCTGGGGCTGCGCCTGCTTCCACAGGGCGAAGTCGGCCTGGTTTTTCTTCTCGCCTACACCGGCCAAAGTGTCGCGGCTGGCATCTTTGATGTTCTCTAACGAGCGCCCCGAGAGGATGCCATACTTATAGTCCTTATTATATTTCTCAATGTCGAAATACACGGAACCGTTGCTCACGTAGGCATATCCGCGGTCCAGTATCTGCCTGACGAGCTGCTGCTGCTCTATGATGTGGCCCGTAGCGTGGGGCTCTATGCTTGGCGGAAGCACGTTGAGCTTCTCCATAGCGCTGTTGAAGCGGCGCGTATAGTAGCCCGCAATCTCCATCGGCTCCACCTGCTCCAGCCTTGCCTTCTTGGCTATCTTGTCCTCGCCCTCGTCGGCATCATGCTCCAGATGGCCCACATCGGTGATGTTCCTGACGTAGCGCACCTTATATCCGAGGTGCTGCAGGTAGCGGTACAGTATGTCAAACGTGATGGCAGGGCGTGCATGACCCAAGTGCGCATCGCCATAGACCGTAGGTCCGCATACGTACATTCCCACTCTGCCGGGGTTGATACTCTTGAAAGCCTCCTTCTTGCGAGTGAGGGTATTGTATATAAGTAGTGTCTGTTCCATTTGTATTCTAATCTATTTATTTGAATAAACTCTCTTTCAGATAGGACGGATCACGACGTGTATCCCATATATCCACCAGTACAATGTCATCTTCTTCCACGACATATAGCATCTTAAAATATGGCTTGATTACGATGCGTCTGAACTCATCACTCTTATTAAGCACAAATTCTACCGCCCCAAGATAAGGATTTTCTGTAAGCAATTTCCCATTTTGTCTTATTCCGTCTCTCAGTCTTAACAAAGTGTTTTGATTATATATGTCATGCGAACATACCATAAACACTTCCATTGACCTCTGGAATTTATCTGAAAAAACTAATCTTTTAGCCATGGGAATTTTTCCTCCAGCCTTTTCCAACCCTCATCTGCAGTGCAGTATCTTCCAGCTCTATAATCTGCTAAACCTTCTGCAGCAAATTGTTGTAACTCCTCAACAGTGTATGGACGCGTTTCCTCTCGGGTATCTTCAAACAACCTATTCAAGTCCTGACGTAACAGTTCTTTCTCTGTCATTGGCATCTGCATCACCATACTATGTATTTCTTCGTATGTCATATCAGCAAAATTCTATTCCAGTCTTTTAACCCTTTTATGATAATTCCAGCATTCTGTTGATGGGCTTCACGGCATCCTGTGCTATGTCGGGGGCTACTGTCACCTCCGGCTGCTCGTCTCTGAGGCAGCAGAGGAGCTTCTGCAGCGTATTGAGCTTCATGTACTGACACTCGTTGCAGGCGCATGAACCCTTGGAGATGTCGGTATCTGTGGCCTCAGCGCTCTCCGTCACCTCGGGCGGAACGGGCAGGAATGTACACTGCGGGCACGTGCGCTGCAGCTCGAAGAGTATGCCTGCCTCTGTCGCAACTATGTATGTTGCGGCGGGATGGTTCTGCGCATACTTCAGCATGTCAGCCGTAGAGCCCTTCACATCAGCTACTGCCAGCACCGGAGCCTTGCACTCTAAGTGTGCCATCACCGTGGCTTCGGGGTGTTCCTGCTTCATCTTCAGGATAGCCTCCACAGAGAAACGCTCGTGCACATGGCATCCGCCGTTCCACAGCACCATCTCCCTGCCGGTGACGCTGTTGATGTATGAGCCCAGATTATAGTCAGGACCGAAGAATATCTTCGCATCCTTCGGCAGCTGGTCTATCACCTTCTTTGCGTTGCCCGAGGTCACTACAACGTCGGTCAGAGCCTTAGTGGCTGCAGTGGTGTTGACATACTGCACCACCATATACTCCGGATGCGCCTCCTTCCATCGCTTCAAGTCGGCGGCATCGCAGCTGTCTGCCAGCGAGCAGCCAGCCTCGGGGTCGGGCACCAGCACCTTCTTCTCCGGCGAAAGGAGCTTACACGTCTCTGCCATGAAGTGCACGCCGCACATCACGATGATGTCGGCATCGGTATTGGCGGCCTTGCGGGCCAGCGCCAATGAGTCGCCTACAAAGTCAGCACACTCCTGTATGTCGCCCGTAGTGTAATAGTGGGCAAGCACAACAGCATTCTTTTCCTTGCACAGACGGCGTATCTCCTCTTGCAGGGACTTGGTGTTCATCTCGTCATTCATAAGTTTATCTTCTTAATACATTTCCACCTTTGGTGGACCCTTGAATGTGCAAAGTTAATCATTTTTATTATAATAAGCAAGAAATGCAAGTATTTTTTTGGGGGATACAGCCAGCGTGCACATCCAATCGGGGTTTCTGTCCCCCGTTGTTCGCATAATATGTTACACCTTTTTCCCATTGCAACAGTCATACGCGGGACACTGCCAACGAGTAGTCCGCACCTTACGGAAAGATATTCCGTACTGTTACGGAAAGTTTTTCCGCACGCTGCGGAAAATGTTTCCGCACGTGACGGAAAAACCGTTCGTCAGCACTTTTCCTGATAGATGGAGTGTTCTACAGCCGAGCGCAGGCCGTTCCTCTACTGTTGTTGCACGGATTATATCATTACCACAATATGTTTATTGTGCCTTAAAGCCCTGTAAGATCAAACTTATATACTTTCTCTTCAGCCTGGGTTTGTTCGAAAAAGGTTACCATGTAGATGGGATAGTAAATAACTTTCCCCTTTGTCTGAACATTCTCTTGACAGAATACGTAAGCCATTGGTACAGCATATTCTTCATTCTCCATCACGTTGGAAAGTGCATTATGACGTTCATAGTCCTTACCTGACTTAACCTCTATCGGTAGCATGTTACCAACATACTCTACCACAAAATCCAGCTCTCCTTGCTTCTTGCTGTTGAAATAGTATAGTGAATGTTGTTGTGCTTCAGAGAAACCATGAGCATACAGTTCTTGGGCAACAAGGTTTTCAAAAACAGAGCCAAAGTTGATGTTGGGATTCGGACTGAGTAATCTGGTCTGAATGTTCCCTCCATACATGGCAGCAAGCAGCCCTACGTCGTTGAGGAAGAGCTTGAACAGGTTCCGTTGCTTGCTCAAAAGGAGAGGCACTCGTGGCTCTTCGACATTATAAGCGGGGATAGCCACACCAGCATCCCTCAGCCATAAGAAACTGTCCTCGTACTTGCTGAACCGTGCCTTTTCATTCAACTCTTTGAGAATAAAGCGTTTGTTTTTAGCATTAAGCTCGGATGGTATAAGGTCGTAGATTTCTTCTATCTGCAACTTATGGTCATGGTCGTATTTGGAAATGTCTCTCTTATAAGTACGAATGATTCCGCGCTGTTCTTCATACACCCTGCGCAGGTTGTTAGTGTCAAGGTACTTTTGAACTGCCGCAGGCATACCACCAACAATTAGATATAGTCGAATGGCTTCCAGCATTTTCTTATGAATAAAGTCATCAACAGGCTTCTTCTCCTCAAAACATATTCGCAAATGGCTAATGACATCTGCACCAATGCCAATTGCCTCAAAGAACTCCAAAAGGTCAAGGGGATACATTTCTATCTCATCCATATATCCTACTGGCACACTACGCAGGTCATCCAACTCAACACCAAGCAGAGAACCACTCATTACGTATTTGTAACTGCCCTCATCTACAAGGAACTTGATTGCCGTTACTATCTCCTTACACTCCTGCACTTCATCAAAGAAAACCAACGTCTTTCCCGGCACCAATGGCTTTTTTGTGAAGGCTGACAGTCGCAACAACAAATTTTTTGCACCTTTTTGTTCGCTGAACAGTTCAATGGCATCTGGTTGTTCTACGAAATTGATTTCAACAACATTGTCAAAACACTCCTTACCGACCTTTCGGATGGAAAAAGTCTTGCCAACTTGTCTGGCTCCTGTTACCAGCAGAGAACGCTTGTCGTTAAGCAGAAAGTTACGTATTTGCTCGTCAGCTTTTCGTTTTATCATATCAACTTGTCTTTGTGGGTGCAAAGATACGATATTTTACTCAAATACAAGCACAAACACCAAACAAAATACACTTTTCCAATGCAAATAATTAGGCTTTATTACACTTTTCCGATTAATTATTTACATAAAAACAACATTTTTCCAAGATGCTAAGAGGATGTTTTCGATGATTTGATGTATTACTATGACCTCAACTGAAAACCTTTTTTGCTCATCTCAAAACTTAATCATGCCTTTTGGATGCGTCCGAGATTGGCTATGCAGGAAGAAACAGAGTTCTTTTTCTTGCTCATCTCAAAACTTATTCGTACCTTTGTGCCGAAAACGTGACTACTAACTAACTATAATACATTATGAACAGAATTATCTACTCAGTGCTTTTGTCGCTGACATGCGTTGCCGCGATGGCGCAGCAAGCCGTCAAGGCCACGTGGGAATTGTCCGACAAGAGCAACCCTTCTGCTGTAAGTATCACCGGTGCAGGCAGTTCGCTGTGCACAGGAAAATACGTGCAGGGCAGCAATTTCGCCACCGCAAACATGGGCACGCTGACCAAGAGCGGCGCCGACACGGGCTTTGAGGCCGTGAACTATGACCCTGCGTTTACCACTTTCACCGCTACCACCACCGTATCATCGGCCACGGGCAACTCTACTCTGGCCTTCGGAGTGACTCCTGCCAACGGCCACAAGCTGAAGGTGACGAAGATTTCCTTTGACCTTGTGAAGGTGGGCACCGACGGCGGCAACATAGAAGTGCGCTACAAAGAGAGCGGCGGAACAGAGACGACGGTTGATGGTGTCACCGTGCTGCGCAACAAAATCATGGCGGGCAACAGCATCGGCTACGGCCACAACGAGATTACGCTGCCTGACATGGTGGTGGACAGCAAGATGTTTGTCCTCACTTTCTATGCCTACAACTTCAATGGCATTGACAAGAATACCGCAGAGAAGGTCAACGCCAAGTCTTTCGGCATACGCAACGTCATCATTGAGGGTGCGCTCGACGAGGAGGTATATGACGTGTCACACTACCTGTCTGCCTTCTCATGCAGCGGTGCCACCGGCTCTGCTGGCAGCAGCGCCATCAATCTCTACAGCCTCGTGAAGGGTCTGAAGAACGGTGAGAATGCACGCTATTCCACTAAGCTCTACGGCGACCCAAGCAACTTCAGCGCCACCGTGCAGTCTTCACTTGGCGGCACATACAGCGCTACTACATCCTACGACAACGGCACCCACATAGCCACGACCAGCATCAAGAAGGGCGGCACGGAGGAATTCTACTTCACCACCACCTTCACCGTCAGCAATCTGGAGCCCAAGGGACAGGCCAAGCCCCTGACGCGCGGCCTGATGGCAGTGAACTCTATCAACGGCAGCAACACCAAGGGCGGCGGCAAGGGCAACCTCGTCTCATGGCGCTCACGCAAGACCGACGAGACGGGATATAAGTTCAAGCTCTACCGAGGCTCATCAGCGTCTTCGCAGACCGTTCCGATGAACAACGGCGACTTCATCACGGGCAAGACAAACTTTGCCGATCTCAGCGGCACCAATGCACACTACTACCGCTTGGAGGTGTATGACGCAAAGGGCAACGTGATAGAGAACGAAGTGAGCGAGAAGACCTGGACGCAGCAGACGAAGTATATCCCCTTGGAGGGCGGTGCTCCCACCGACCCCACCAACCGCGGAGCCAGCTATACGCCTAACGACGCGTCCTATTGCGACATGGACGGCGACGGCGAATATGAGATAATCCTGAAGTGGGCACCGTCCAACGAGAAGGACGCAGCCAGCAGCGGCACCACGTCGCCGGCCTTCTACAGCTGCTACAAGCTCAACGGCAAGTGCCTCTGGATGATGCACACCGGTCCGAATATGTTCAACTCTGCCCACACGTCACAGTTCATAGCATGGGACTTTGACGGCGATGGTTTCGGAGAATTTATGGTAAAGACGGCTCCCGGTGCCGTGGATGGCGAGGGCAACCACCTCTCTCTTGACACCAACCCAAAGGGCAACTACCTCAACAGCCGCGGCAAGCAGGTGAGCGGACCGGAGTGGATAAGCGTCTTTGACGGTCGCAACGGCGCCGAACTGAAATCCATACCTTATCACACCGACTACAAGGCCGGCGAGAGCTATTGGGGCGACGGCAATCAGAACCGCTCAGAGCGCTACCTCGCAGCCATCGCCTGGCTGGACGGTGAGGACGGAAACCCAAGCCCCATCTTCGCGCGTGGATATTATAATGGTGCGTTCATCGGCGCATACGACTGGGACGGCACAGACCTGACGCTGCGCTGGAAGCATAGCGCATTCTCTGCCACAAACGGAAAGGTGGAGTATGCCAACGGCTCTTCAAAGACGCTGAGCAAGACAATGTATGGCGAGGGCTGCCACTGGATTTCCGTTGCCGACGTGAACCGCGACGGCAAGCAGGAGATTGTGTATGGTTCAGGAGCCATGAAGCCCGACGGCACGACGCTCTACCGCACCGGCCTGGGTCATGGCGACGCCCTCCACACAGCCGACTTTGACGTGAACCGTCCCGGTCTGGAGACATTCATGGTGCATGAGGAGAAGCCCTACGGCATGGACTACCGCGACGGCACCACCGGCGAACTGCTGCTCCACAAGACTGCAGGCGGCGACACCGGACGCGGCATCATGGGCAATTTCAATGTGAACAGCAACGAGCCGCTGTGGCAGTACAGTGCCGACGGTTACTCCACCCTCAACGATACGAAGGGCAATGCCGTAGCAACGGGACTCAGTCATGGTGGCGGCGCAGCATCGAATATGCGCATATACTGGAACGGAACACTCTCCGACCAGTTCTTTGACAAGAGCGTCATAGAGGGATTCAACGGCACGGGCTACAGCAGAATAATACCACTGGTCAACGGCACGAACTATACGCAGGGCCACCTGAACAACTATTCGAAGTATAACCCCTGCGTGCAGGGCGACCTCTTAGGCGACTGGCGCGAGGAGATAGTGACCTGGACCGAGGACGGAAGCACGGGCTACCAGCTCATCATCAACGCTACCAACTTCAAGACCGACTATATGCTGCCTCACCTGATGGACGACTTTGACTATCGCGCACAGGTAATCAACCAGAACTGCGCCTACAATCAGCCGCCACACTTGGGCTATAACCCACGCGCAACCTATCCTTATCCGTATCCGGAGTCACAGGTTGACCCACAGCCGGATCCAGATCCAGTTTCGGCAGACCTGTCGTTCAGCGCTGCTGAGGCATCGGTGGTTCTCGACGAGGCATTCACAGCGCCTACACTCTCTAACCCGCACAAGGTTACAGTGACTTACTCAAGCAGCAATACCTCTGTGGCTACTGTCAACAGTCAGGGCACTGTGACCGTAGTGGGAGCAGGCAACACCACCATCACAGCGTCATTTGCGGGCAACAAGGAATATCTGGCAGGCAGCGCAAGCTATAAGCTGAGCGTGACGGAGCCGGAGCCTGTTGCGGCAGACCTGTCGTTCAGCACTGCTGAAGCATCCGTGGTTCTCGACGAGACATTCACAGCGCCGACACTCTACAACCCGCACGACCTACCTCTGACATGGAGCAGCAGCAAAACCACTGTTGCCACCGTCAACGGACAGGGCACAGTGACCGTTGTGGGGGCTGGCAACACCACTATCACGGCCTCATTTGCGGGCAACAAGGAATATCTGGCAGGCAGTGCAAGCTATAAGCTGACCGTGACAGAGCCGGAGCCAGACCCGACAGGCATCACGAACCACACTATGGATGCCAACGAGAACGCCGTGATATACAACAGTCAGGGTGTTCGACTGACTAAGATCCCAGCAAACGGCATCTATTTCATAGACCGCAAGAAGTATGTGGCACGCTAAGCCGCTGCCCTTTCTCATCCTCGGCATAGTGGCGGAGCACGAGTGCCTCGTCCACTATGCCGACCTCTCTGCGGCCAGCCACGGCCTCCTGCCACTGAGCTTCACGACCCTGGCCACCGCAACACTGCTACTCCTGCTACTCTCTGTCCTGCTACGGCGGCGGCAAAGAGTGGCAGGAGTAGCCGTTTTATTGGCCGTCTTCTGCATCGGGATGCTCGTGATGGAGCGTCAGAGCCACTCCCTGAGATACTCTCACACCACCCACCGCTACTATGAGCAGCCTGCGGAAGAAGGCCTGACGACAGGGATTGCCACCCGCGCGGCGGCGATGAGGGAGCGACTGATGGAGGAGTACAAGGGTTACGGACTGCAGGGTGAGGCCTTCGCCATCGTTGCAGCGATGACCCTTGGCGACAGGAGCGGCGTGACGAAAGAGCTGCGCGAGGTGTATAACGTCACCGGCGGGGCGCATATCTTTGCCCTCTCAGGCCTGCACCTCAGCATCATCTTCATGCTGCTGACACTCCTGATGCCCACCTTCCGGCACCCGCGGCTCAGCATCGCCATACCGCTGACGCTGGTATGGGGCTACGTGCTGCTTGTGGGACCACATGCCTCGGTGGTTCGCGCCGCCGTGATGATGACGCTCTATGGCACGGGGCGCATATTGGCACGCTACTCCCGACCTGTGGATGTCATAGCCGCGGCAGCCGGGCTGATGCTCGTCGTGAAGCCCCACTGGCTCTTCGACGCAGGCTTTCAGATGTCATTTCTCGCCGTATTGAGCATCTGCACGCTCTACAACGGCATATTCCATGCGCTCTACAACCTCATAAAATACCATAGCCTGATACGTAAAAAACAGACCATAGAGAATCTGCCAGACCCGACTGTGGAGGAGGGACTACCTTGGCACACGCGCCTGCTGAGCTTCGTCATAGGGCTGTTCTCCGTCTCGCTCGCCGCACAGATAGGCGTGGCACCGCTCGTGGCATTCTATTTCCACCGCTTCTCGTGCTATTTCTGGATAACGAACTTCTTCGTCTCACCCGCAGCGATACTCATCATCGGGCTGTCGCTGCTGCTGCTCATCGCCTCGCTCCTGCTGCCTGCGGCACTGGCAGGGGTGACGGGCGGCATAGCATGGACGCTGCAATGGACGGTGACACTGCAAAACATGCTGCTGCAAGGGGTGGCCAAACTGCCCGGAGCAAGCATCGAGGGGATATACATCAGCCCCATGCAACTGCTGATAACATACATCCTCATCAGTGCCGTAGTGCTGCTCATAAGGCGGATGTATAATGTTTATTTATGTGAAAAACTTTGCAAAGTAAATTAAAATGACTAATTTTGCGCTCAGGAATACCAACCGTGGCGCTGACAATAGCGCCTATTGGCACAGAGAATAATAAACAAAGAAATAGAGAACTCAAAAAATTACAGACTATGAACATTAAGACAATCATCGCCGCAGCAGCCATTGCGCTGGCACCGGCATTCGCTTTTGCACAGTCCCTGGAGGCCAACAAGGCCCAGAGCGATAACCTTGACATGAAGATTGACATCGTACAGGCTGAAATCAAGACCCTGAAGGCCAAGAAGAAGGCAGAGCCTGCAAACCTGCAGCATGAGGCCGACCTGGCCGCCAAGCAGGCCGAGCTGAAGAAGCTGAAGCAGGAGAAGAAGATCTATGACAAGGCTGTGAAGGCCGAGAAGAAGCACAACAGCGAGAAGAAGGATGCCGAAAAGGCCAACAAGAAGCTGGTGAAGGCTACAGAGAAGGTCAACACTCTGAAGACCGGTGTCAATGCCGGTAAGAGCAATGAGGTGCTCTCTGCCGAGCTGGAGGGCAAGATAGAAATTGCAGAGGGTGAGATAAAGACCCTGAAGGCCAAGAAGAAGGCCGAGCCATCCGTCGTTGCCCACGCCTCAAACCTTGCCGCCAAGCAGGCTGAGCTGAAGGAGTTGAAGCGCCAGAAGGACATCGTGGACGATGCCATAAAGGCTCAGAAGAAGGCCGACGAGGAAGCCAAGGAAGCCCAGAAGGCTGCCAACAAGCACGAAAACGCCCAGCAGAACGTAAAGCAGATGCAGGAGCAGAAGCAGAAAGAACAGTAAACCTCACGGCGGAAACAAACAAAACCCGCCATAACGAACCAAAATAACAAGACACCCTATTGGCGATGCAACGCTCGCCAATAGGGTATCTTGCATGATGGAGGCACACGTTTTCAGAAAAAACGATTTTACACCTCACAGTTTTACAGATAGGGTATTCAATATGATGTTACTACTTTTACACATAATATTGAACGTCCTGGTACACAAGATCGTAGAAGACCTTGGTTTGGATATAGAAAAGCTGCGAGGAGAAGGCAGTCTAAGGGTTCCGAAAGCATAAAGAAATCGTACTGGCCTACAGGATTGACGGTCAGTACGATTTCTTTTTGGGCTATGTCGAACGATGGTTACTTCTCCTCTTTCTTTCCGAACTTCGGGTCTATCTTGAGCAGGGCGGAGGTGATGAAGGTGACGCTGCAGAAGGCCATGACGATGATGAAGAACATACGATAGCCTACCAGCTCCTGCAATGCACCGGCGAAGAGGCCGGGTATCATCATGCTCAGGGCCATGAAGGCGGTGCAGAGGGCGTAGTGCGAGGTTTTGTATTCGCCCTGACTATAATAGATAAGGTATAGCATATAGGCGGTGAAACCGAATCCGTAGCCGAACTGCTCTATGAAGATGCAGACGTTGATGAGCAGCAGGCTGTGTGGCAGTGCGTATGCCATGAAGACATATACGATGTCGGGCAGCGTGATGGCGCAGACCATAGGCCACAGCCAGCGCTTCAGTCCGTCTCTGCCTGCCGCCATTCCGCCGAGGATGCCGCCGAGGGTGAGGCCTATGACGCCCACCGTACCCTGCACGAAGCCCAGCTCCTGAGGCGACAGACCGAGGCCGCCGCTGCCGGGATTGTCGATGAGGAAGAGCGTGGAGACCTTGACGAGCAGCCCTTCAGGCATACGGTAGAGCAGCATGAAGAGGATGCCCACGAGCACCTGTTCCTTCTTGAAGAAATTCTTTATCACCTCCACGAGTTCGTGCTTTATGTCCTCAACAGTCCTGAGATGCTGCGATCCGCCAGCGGTAGCGTCCTCGGGGCGCGGCAGGATGTAGGAATGCCACAGCCAGATGGCGAGGAACATACCGCAGCAGCCGTAGAAGAGGAGGCTCCAGGAGTATGGGATGTCATTGCGGAAGATGACCTGCAGGTTGCCGGCAATCATGATGAGCACGCCCTGGCCGACTATCATGGCAAGCCTGTAGAACGTAGAGCGTATGCCTACGAACCACGACTGGTCGTGCTCCGAGAGGCCGAGCATGTAGAATCCGTCGGCTGCGATGTCGTGGGTGGCGCTGGCAAAGGCCATGAGCCAGAAGAAGCAGAGCGTGCCCTGCAGCCAGAAGGAGGTGGGGATGGTGAAGGCCACACCGCCGAAGGCAGCGCCGATGAGCAGCTGCATGGCGATGATCCACCAGCGCTTAGTGCGGATGATATCCACGAAGGGGCTCCACAGGGGCTTGATGACCCACGGCAGGTAGAGCCAGGAGGTGTAGTAGGTTATCTCGGTGTTGGACAGTCCCAGCTGCTTATAGAGCACCAGGGCGATTGTCATCACCGCTACGTATGGGATTCCCTCAGCAAAGTAAAGCGTGGGAACCCAGGACCAGGGGGAGGTTTTGATGTTGAAATTCATATTGTGTTCTGATTTAGAATTGAGAGTTGAGAATTGAGAGTTGAGAGTTGAGAATTATGATTACTGTTCTACTATTGCGCATACTATGAGCATCCATACGGGGTACGTGGGCGTTGACTGATGAAATATGCTGACATAAATCTAAGTATTTTGGGGTACGTCATATTGAACGCCCTACTTCAGTAATCATAATTCTCAACTCTCAATTCTCAATTTTCTCATGTTTCTTGGATGATGGTTTATTATTTCGTTTCTCAGCATCGACATGTCGATGTGAGTATATATCTCTGTAGTGCCTATGCTCTCGTGGCCCAGCATGGCCTGTATTGCCCTGAGCGATGCGCCGCCTTCGAGCAGTGCGGTGGCAAAGGAGTGGCGCAGCGTGTGGGGCGAGATGGTCTTCTTGATGCCTGCTGCTGCGGCATATTGCTTTATCATAATATGAATCATGATGCGCGTGAGGTGCGAACCGCGTCGGTTGAGGAACACATAGTCCTCCTCGCCGGGCTTTATGCGCATCTTATCGCGGTCCATGTACCACAGATGCAGCTGATGCAGGGCGCTCTCAGAGATGGGCACGAGGCGCTCTTTGTTGCCCTTGCCAGTGACGCGGACGAATCCTTCATCCTCGTATATCTGCGACAGGCGCAGGCTCACCAGCTCTGACACACGCAGGCCGCAGGCGAAGAGCACCTCGATGATGGCCTTGTTGCGCTGCCCCTCCCACTTCGAGAGGTCTATGGCGCCCTCCAGCATATCCACCTCTGCGGTGGAGAGCACCTCGGGCAGGTGCTTGTCCTGCGTCGGTGACTCAAGGAGCTCGGTGGGATCCTGCTCCACATAGCCGTCAAGAGCGAGGAAATGGTAGAACGCCCTCACGCCGCAGAGGATGCGTGCGTGGGTGGAAGAGGCGATGCCCAAGTCGTGGAGCGAGGCCGAGAAGGTATGCAGGTCGTTGAGGGTGAGCGTCAAAGGCTCCTTGCCCTCATCCTCACACCAGGTGAGGAGCTTGCCCACATCGTGCAGATATGCCTCCTGCGTGTTGGCCGACAATCCCCGCAGCAGGCGCAAATGCCGCCGGAAAGACTTGGTTAATTCATGATTCATAATGCTGTTAAATTAATAATTAATAATGCAAAATGCAAAATTACGAATGCGGAATGCAATTAAATTAATAATTAATAATGCAAAATGCAGAATGCAAATTCTGCAAGTGCGCCCTGAAAGGGCAAAAGCATTTCATCCATATCTTTCTGTTGCCCTTACAGGGCGTAATTTCTGTTCGCATTCATACCTAGGGCGATGCCCTGGGCTAACAGCTTATTGGCCTTTCTTGCTCCGTTTCTCTACGCAAGCGTCCCTTAGGGCCGAGCGCAGGCCGTTTCGCTACTTGCGGAACTCTGTATTAATTTTGAATTATGAATTATTAATTATTAATTCTATCAGCGGCAGGACTACCTTCTTCAGCGCCTTCTCGTTGAGCTGATGCTCGCCGTCAAAGCGCTGGCACTGCGGATAGTGCTTGTGGAAGGTGTCGTAGGTGTTGCAGGTCTTGTCGTTGATGCCGAAGAGTCCCCAGACGTGCTGACGGTCCTCGTCGGTGAGGTTCTTGAACTGTTGACGCTCTATCTGGTTGTGGTGCTGTATGATCTCGCGGGTTATGCGGAAGGTCTTCTGGTTGTCCTTACGCCCGTTGAAGAACTTGTGCTCGCCGGTCTTCAGCACGCTGCTCATGGTTGACATGTTGATGGCAGGGTTCACGCAGATGCGCTTGAAGCCGTGCATCTGGTGGGCATACATGCCGCCCATGCTGGTGCCGAGGATGATGTCGGGCTGCTCCTGCTCACACAACTGACGCAGAAACGGCAGAGCCTCGAGAGGCTCTACCGGTATGTCGGGGGCTATCACCTCGTCGTCGGGCAAGAGTTTGCGGAGCAGCTGCACCGTGCCGCTGGCCCCCGACGAGCCAAAGCCATGGAAATAGATTAACTTCAAGATTTTACGATTTTATAAATTACTGATGTTTCGGATGTATTTAAGAACCACGAATTACCCGAATTTCACAAATTTTCTTTTCTTCATGTACCTTAATTCGTGTAATTATATTTTGAAATTTCTTTCTCCGCTCTGCTCCGAAAGCGTCGCCAAGGGGTTGAGCACTCGAGTTTTTCTCCTATTGGTATAGGCTTCCGAATGTGTGAAATTTGTGAAATTCGGGTAATTCGTGGTTTTCTATTACTATTACTTCATGTACTTCTTGCCGTTCTTGATCACGATGCCGTGATAGTTCTCATCCACCTTCTGGCCTGAGAGATTGTAGCTATCCTCTGCATCGGCAGCGTCGGCACCGACATTGTTGATGCCTACAGGCTGTGATACCACAATCTTGTAGCTTGCGGAACCTGCCAGATACTCACTGTTGCCGTCAAATGTAGCGGTGATTGTAGCCTCACCGGCACCTACGATAGTCACTGCACCCTGCTGGTTGACGGTAGCCACGGCGGTGTTGCTGCTGGTGTAAGTCACAGAAACATTGTGAGGATTAGCCAGCGTGCGAGCGGTGTATGCCTCGCCAACCACAGCCTTGTCGGCCTCGCTGCTGCCGTATGACAGCTCTGCGCTCACCGGTTCCGGTGTGGGTGTCGGGTCATCGCCAACGTGATACTCCAACACTATGACAACCTTCTGCTGCTCACCGGTGTTGGTGAAGGTGAGCTCGTTCTGCACGTTGTTCAGGTCGAACACGGCCTTGTTAGGTGCCGAAGCGGTGGCAGAGTGTGAGAATATCTGTCCGTCGGCCTCGGTATAGGTCTGTCCGGCAACCTCTTTCCAGTAGCTCACGCGGTCAGAAGTGTTGTTACCCGTGACGCTCCAGAATGTCACCTTGGTCACTTTGTAGCCTGCAGGGATAATGATAGAGTTCTGTGCACCGTTAGAGAGCGTGATGCCCGTGCGCTGTATGCCGTCAAAGTCGTAGGTCATCTTATCGCCCTTTTCGTAGTATTTGTCCGTCACGGTGGTGTAGTGCATGCTGAAACCTACGTTGTTAGACGGTGAAGCCTCGTTGCCCACCAGCTCAGTGCAGTTGCTGTCGCCGCCGGTGCGGGTGCAGTTACCCCATGCTATGCAGACCTTCTGAGTGCCCTGTGGCTGTGGTTCAGCCTGTGTCACAGTCAGCTTGTAGCTTGCAGAGCCTGCCTGATAGCTGGCATTGCCGGAGAAAGAAGCTGTGATGGTTGTCTCGCCGACGCCTACCAGTGTCACTGCGCCATCGTTGTTGACGGTAGCAACAGCGGGGTTGCTGCTGTTGTAAGTCACATCAACCTTGTAAGGATTGGACAGTGTGGGAGCGGTATAGGCCTCACCCAGCACTGCGCTGGATGTGGTCTGACTGCCGAATGAGAGCCCTGCGCTAACGGGGCCAGGTGTGGGGTCGTCGCTGACGTACTTCTCTATGAGCACATCGTGAACGCGGAATTTCTTTCCGTTATTGTCTATCTTGAATATAACCTTGCCTGTTCCCGTATAGGTATAGGTGTGCTTGAAGTTCTTCTTGGCGGCCTTCAGGTCGAAAGTGGTTGCCGTTGTCTCAGAACCGCTCACAATGGTATTGAGTTTGAAGGTCTTGGAATTGGTGTCTGAGTTGCCCGTCCAGATGGTGACTGTGCATGGGCCCTCCACTTCGGGGAACTGTATGTATCCGCTTCCGCTGGTGAACTCCACGCAGCGTGGCGTTGCTCCTGCGTCACTGGCAGAATAGTCGCCTGTCAGTCCGCTGTCGCTGAACGACACGATGCGTGCGTTGCTTGAGCCTGTTGCACCGAATGTCATTCCTCCTACGGTAGTGCTGGTGTTGCCGTTGATGATGTTTGCGTTGGAGGTGCCGGGATATTTGCTGGCAAAGGCTTCCGGCTTGGTGTTGAAGTCAGTCTCGAAGAGCACGCCGCCCTTGACAGTTTTGAACGACCACACGGTGCCTTGTGTAGAGCCGATGTCGTTGCGTGCGTTGACGCGCCAGTAGTATGTCTTGCCGGCCTCCAGTTGTACGGTGTGCGTATAGGTCTTCAGCTGAGTGGTGCCAATTCTGGCGAGGTTGTCCTTATCCGTACCGAAGTATATAAGGTAGTTTACCTTGCCATAGTAGTCCTTGGTAGAGTTCTCCCATGACAGTACCACGTCGCCCGATGCGGTGCCCACTTCCTCGCCTTCAGCGGGCGACGGCTTGCTGCACTGCTTGGGTGCTGCGGGGTCGCCGATGGTCTCCGTTGACAGCACTGAGGTGTAGAGAGACTCCAGACCGCCGGCTCCGTATGCCTTCACGCGGAAGTAGTAGGCCTGCTCCTTGGTCAGCCCTGTGGCGGTATAGGCTGTAGAGTTGGCAGCCACGCGACCTGCCTCTGAGAAGTTCTTGTTGTCCGTAGAGTATTCTATTATGTAGCCCTCCTCATCCTTGGCGTTGTCGGTCCAGGATATGGATATTGACTGTGTCTGCTGCTTTGTCACCTTCAGGTCGGTTGGAACCTTGAGGTATGGATATGCCTCAGTTATGGTGAAGGAGTAGTTCTCTATGTTCAGGTATCCGTTGGCAGCCACCTTTACTGCGTCCGAAGCGTCGTTGGGGTTCAGACCGTTGGCTGTCTCCCATTCGTCGGGAATGCCGTCGCCGTCGGTGTCCTGCGGCTTGTTGCCAGGCGATACCACGCCAGTACCCTTGTGGGGTAGGGTTGTCTCGTCGGAGATACCGCCGTTAGAGCCGCTGGTGCCGAAGGATGCCAGTTCGTCGATGAGGTACTGGTCCACTTCGTCGCGTGCCGGCAGGCTGGCACCCACGCTGTCGATAATCCACTTTATGGCTTCCTCGGCCGTCATCAGTTCGGTGATAACGGGAAACTCCTTCGGGCTATTTGTTATCTCGGCAACTGAAGCACGGCGCAGGGCACCAGATGCATCATATTCCGCATCGGTGTAGAGATGTCCGTTGAGTTGTCCGTCCCTGTCGTCGTCATAATAGTTGCCGTCGCCATAGAACTGGAAGTTCTCGTTGCCCTCTTGCAGTGGTTTGTAGCCCGTGTCCCAGGGACCCTTCACGAAGTAGTTGTTCACAATCTCAGCCCATGAGTTGCCTGAGCTTTCGCGTCCCATGAGGTAGCAGCCGCCGTTTCCCCAGTTATACACTACGTTATTGATAAACTGGTTAAGGTGCTTCACCTTCGGGTTGCGCGTCTTGTTCTCTATGTAGAGGTTGCGGAAGAGTGTCACACCGCCCTCGGTCTGGATTAGCCCACCACAGGAGTGGGTCTGCAGGCCCTGGCCTATGATGGAGTTCTGGATGGTGATGTCGTGGGGTGCGGTGCCCTTGTTGTCCCAACTGACGGAGAAGTTCTCGTCCCTGCCCCAGAGAACGCTGAGGTGGTCGAAGATCATGTTGCCGCCATTGGCAATACCGCAGGCATCCTTCTGTCCGCTGGCGGCACTCTTGCCCATGCGGAAACGCATGTAGCGCACGATGACATTGTCAGCACCCGAGAAGGACACACGGTCGCCATAAATCTGGACGCCGTCGCCCGGAGCCGTCTGGCCAAGCACGGTGAGGTTCTTTGAGAACACTAAGCCAGACTTGATCTTGATGGTGCCAGCCACATCAAACACGATGATGCGGTTAGGCTGGCTCACAGCGTCGCGGAAAGAGCCCGTGCCGGAGTCATTGAGGTTTGTAACGTGATAGACGGTAGGACTGCTTGAGGCGCGCGCCCCCTTGGCAAAACGTCCGAAGCCTTGTGCTCCCGGGAATGCCACGAGTTCGTCGGCACTCGCCGTGCATACCATCAGCATACACGCCAGAAGCATCATTGAAAAGCGTAGAATTTGCTTCATAAAGTTAGTTGAGTTTAGTTTATATTTTTTCCTTTTTACTTCTAATTTACCATGCAATATACGCATTGACAATGCACATTCCAAATAAGAATGTACAAAATCTCACTCTGCAAGTAGCATTCTGCAAAGTTAAGGAAAAATCGTTATGTAACAGTTAGATAGATGGTTAAAGTTGGTTAAATAGGCGTTTTTTGCGGTACAGGGTGTCTTATTAAGCCCTAATCCAGTCCCCACCGTTACGTTTCAATGATAGGCCACAAGACCGCCGATGCGTGAGCATGAAAGGAATGTGCAACATATTCGCGGACAACGGGGGACGTGGGCGTCCTCGCCCGCGATGCCGCGCAAGCGGCAATGACACAGTATAGCAGATGAAGAGGATAAGTGTTCTCAAACACGCCCTTAACGGGCAGCGAAGTCAAACATTATTTGTCGCGGGCGAGGACGCCTTCAACCCCCTTCGGTTCCCCCGTTTCCCAGGGGACGGAAACCCCGTGTGGATGCTCCCGCTGGCCGTGTCCCACCTGTATGAATGCAGCGATACGAGTACGTTGCATACTTCTCCACTATGCTCGATTTGTCCCATCCCCCTCAAACAGGCCTCCCATGCACCCACTGCGCCAAACGGCGAAAAATGCCCCTCATAACCATCTCATTGCCAGGGCGTTGTAATAGTAGGTCTTTTAGCGTGTAAAAGACCTACTATTACCGAGTAAAAGACCTACTATTAGGAGGTAAAAGACCTACTATCAGAACGCAAAAGACCTACTATCAGAAAACACCGCAGCAACCCCTACTGCGCAATGTTCGAAAAGTCCTATCGCAACCCACAAAACGAAAGCACCCCGCTACCGATGGTCAGTAGCGGGGTGCTGCTATAGGAGGGCGGGTGTCTCACCCGCCACTGATGATTGCCGTAGATTCCTTACTCCATAAGAGGGCGGCTTTTTACTTCACCTCCCAGATGTCGTTGGTCTCCAGGAGTTCGGCGAAGTTGTGGTATTTCTTCTGCGCCTTCACCTCTTCTATCTGTGCTATGACGGAGTCATCATACGTCGGAGCCTCCACATCGCGTATCACGCCGAGTGCTACGGGGAATCCGTCGCCGTTGCCCATGAGCGCGAGCTTGAGCTGCAGGGTGTTGTCCTGACAGTGTGCGTCGTGCACGAGGATGTCCTTCTCAGTGATACCGTTCTCGCCGATGCGCACCTTCTTCAAGCTGAAGCCGTCCTGCACGAGGCCGAACTCGCGATCCTTACCGAAGATGAGCGGCTTGCCGTGCTCCACATAGATAGCGTTCTCGGCACGTCCGGCCTTGTTATACACCGCCTCATGGGTGCCGTCGTTGAAGATGACGCAGTTCTGCAGCACCTCCGTCACGCTCGTTCCCTTGTGGGCATCGGCTGCCTTGAGCACCTCCACGGTGTGTGCGCCGTCGGTGGCTACGGTGCGGGCGAAGAAGTGACCGCGTGCGCCGAAGCAGAGCTCAGCGGGGCGGAACGGGTCTTCCACAGTGCCGTAAGGGCTTGACTTAGAGACGAATCCACGCGGAGAGGTGGGCGAATACTGTCCCTTCGTAAGGCCGTAGATGCGGTTGTTGAGCAGTATGATGTTGATATTGATGTTACGGCGGTTGGCATGTATGAAGTGATTGCCGCCGATGGCGAGGCCGTCACCGTCGCCGGAGATCTGCCATACGGTCAGGTCAGGATTGACGATTTTGCATCCTGTGGCGATTGCGGCAGCACGTCCGTGAATGGTGTTCATGCCGTAAGTGGCCATATAGTGAGGCAAACGCGAAGAGCAGCCGATACCAGAGATAACGGCATTGCGCCAAGGTTCCTTACCTATCTCGGCCATTGCCTTGTGAAGCGATGCCAGGAAGAAGTGATCTCCACATCCGGGACACCAACGAGGCTGACCTTTTTTGAAGTCGTTAGGAGTAAATTCCATATCTAATGTCCTTTCCTTTTTACTTGTTAATGATTTCAGTAAAGGCCGCTACCAACTCGTTTACCACGAATGGCTGACCCTTTACCTGGTTGAACTGTGCGGGTACGAAGTTATCTACCTTCATGCGCAGGTAGCCTGCCAGCTGACCCATGTTCTGCTCGGCCACTACTACCTTGGGGTATTTCTTCAGCACCTCGGCGGTGTTCTTAGGCAGCGGGTTGATGTAGCGGAACTGTGTCATGGCTACTTTCTTGCCCTGGGCACGCAGCTCGTCCATGGCGGCGCGCAGGTGTCCGTATGTAGAACCGAAGCCCACGATGAGCAGCTCGGCATCGTCAACGTCGCCCAGCACCTCCAGGTCTGGCACCACGATATTGTCAATCTTTGCCTGACGCTTGCGTGTCATCAGGTCGTGGTTCTCTGGTGCCGTTGAGATAGCGCCGGTCTTGTCATCCTTCTCCAGTCCGCCCAGGATGTGCTGGAAGCCCTCGCGGCCCGGCACGGCCCAGTAGCGGGTGCCGTTCTCAGCACGCATATATGGGGTCCAGGTGCCCTTCAGCTCCTCGGGAACGTATGGAGGATTGATGGCTGGCATCTTGCTGAGGTCAGGCAGCTTGAATGCGCCTGAGCCGTTGGCAATGTATGCATCGGTCATCAGCACGACAGGCGTCATGTGCTCCAGCGCCATCTTGGCTGCGTCAAAGGCTGCATAGAAGCAGTCCGTAGGGCTGGTGGCAGCGATGACAGGCATCGGAGACTCGCCGTTACGCCCGTAGAGGCACTGCAGCAGGTCGGTCTGCTCAGACTTTGTGGGCAGGCCGGTGGCAGGTCCGCCACGCTGAACGTCGAGCACCACGATAGGCAGCTCCATGATGACGGCAAGGTTCATAGCCTCAGACTTCAGGCAAATGCCAGGGCCGGAGGTTGATGTCACTGCCAGTGCACCGCCGAAAGAGGCTCCGACAGCAGAGGCGCAGCCCGCAATCTCGTCCTCACACTGCACGGTGGTGACGCCCAATGACTTGTGCTTTGACAGCTCGTGGAGCACGTCGGTAGCAGGAGTGATGGGGTAAGAGCCCAGATAGAGCTTCAGTCCGGCCTTCTCGGCAGCGGCGATGAAACCGTAAGCGGTGGCCTTGTTACCCGTGATGTCCATGTAACGGCCTGGGGTCTTCACCTTTGACTCAATGCGATATACGTTCGTAGCATTTGAGTGGGTGTTGTGACCGTAGTCATATCCGGCCTGGATAACCTTGATGTTAGCCTCAGCAATGGCGGGCTTCTTGGCGAACTTCTCGCGCAAGAAGTTAGCCACAAGGTTCAGGTCGCGTGAGAAAAGCCAGCAGACAAGGCCGAGTGCGAACATATTGCGGCACTTCAGCATGGCCTTGTTGTCCATGCCTGTGTCTGCCAAAGCATCCTTAACCATCGTCGTGATGGGGCACTGGATAACGCGGTCGGCATCTACATTCATCTCTTTCAGGTAGTCCTGAGTCTGGAACTGAGCCTTGTTGAGGTCTGATTCCTTGAATGAATCGGTGTCGATGATTATCGTCGCGTTAGGCTTAGCATACTTCAGCTGCGTCTTGAAGGCGGCAGCATTCATTGCTACCAGAACGTCACACTGGTCGCCGGGCGTATAGACCTGGCCTGCACCGATGTGCACCTGGAAGCCTGAGACACCCGTCAGCGAGCCTTGCGG
>DEKQ01000080.1:18181-29350 GCA_002353975.1 Prevotellaceae bacterium UBA2718 | reverse complement strand
TTCACTTTTCGCTTAACTCTCTTGCATATCTCAAGACTTAGTTGTAATTTTGCAGATTGATATGGAGTACATATATGAACATCGCGACAAGGTTCGCGACTATGAATGTGACCTGCAGGGCATAGTGAACAATGCCAACTATCAGCACTACACGGAGCATGCGCGGCATGAGTTTATCCTTTCTAAGGGCTTGAGCTTCGCCGAGCTCCACGATCAGGGCATCGATTGCGTTGTGGCGGGGCTGGAAATGAGGTTTAAGGTTCCTCTGCGCTCAAGGGATGAGTACGCCGTGCGCATAAGGCTGGAGAAGAAGGGCCTTCGCTATGTGTTCTTTCAAGACATCTACCGGTTGCCTGATGAGACGCTGTGCACAAAGGCGAAAGTGGAGGTTGTGTGCCTCATCAACGGCAAGTTGGGCGACAGCGACATCCTGATGCAGGCGTTGGGGGATTGAGAGCTGAGAATTGAGAGCTGAGAATTGAGAATTATGATTACCAAGGTTTCGCTTTAAGTACCACGCTCGGAGCGTAGTAATCTATAATTTCCGAAAGTTGAATTATTTATGAATCCTTCGTTAAGAGAATTATACATAAGCTGGAGCGGGCATGAGCCTGCCACTATAGAGAAACTGCCCGGAGCGGGCAGCAACCGCGAGTATTATCGCTTCACGGACGAGGCGGGCAAGTCCGTGATAGGCTGCGTGGGCACTTCACGGGAGGAGAACCATGCCTTCATAGCGTTGGCCAAGCATTTCGCCAAGCGTAAGTTGCCCGTGCCGCATGTCCTTGCCGCAAGCGAGGACGAGATGTGTTACTTGGAGGAGGACCTGGGCACAAAGACACTCTTTGACGCTCTGAAGGGCGGACGCGATGCCGGCGGGCGCTACAACGTGAAGGAGAAGGAACTGCTAATAAGGACCATCAGGCAGTTGCCGAACATACAGATACGCGGTGCGCGAGGGCTGGACTTCTCTGTCTGCTACCCGCAGCCGGAGTTTAATGAGGAGGGCATACGCTTTGACCTGAACTACTTCAAGTACTGTTTCCTCAAGGCCACCAACATAGACTTCCACGAACTGAAGCTTGAGGCAAACTTCCGCCTGCTGGCCAAGGACCTTGCGGCTGAGGCCGACGAGGTGGGCAAGCAGGCTTTCCTGTACCGCGACTTTCAGGCCAGGAACGTGATGCTGGATAAGGACGACAACCCGTATTTCATAGACTTCCAGGGGGGCAGGAAAGGTCCATACTACTATGACGTGGCATCATTCCTGTGGCAGGCATCGGCACGCTACTCTGCCTCGTTGCGCAAGCAGCTGATAAGGGAGTATTATGATGCGCTGAAGCACTATACGGAGGTGCCGTCGTTCAAGAAGTTTAACGAGCGCCTGCAGCTCTTCGTGCTCTTCCGCACGCTGCAGGTGCTGGGTGCTTACGGCTTCAGGGGCTACTTTGAGCGTAAGGCGCACTTCATACAGAGCATCCCGCCCGCCATACAGAACCTCAGACAGATAATCAGCGACAACGATTTCCCTTACCCATATCTGATTGAACTGCTGAAGGAGCTGACGATGCTGCCCCAGTTTGCAGTAGAACCGACGGAGCCCAAGGCAAGAAAGGATGGATATAAGACCACGGACAATAACCCTTATACGGCTAATCCGTCAGACGGTAAGGCCACGTTCTCAAAGTATGACGGCAAGGGTCCGCTGGTGGTGAAGGTCTTTTCCTTCTCATATCACAAGGGAATCCCCGAGGACGACAGCGGCAACGGCGGCGGGTACGTGTTCGACTGTCGCAGCACGCACAACCCTGGACGCTATGAGCCGTACAAGCAACTCACCGGACTTGACGAGCCTGTGATACGTTTCCTTGAGGACGACGGGGAGATACTGACGTTCCTTGACTCCGTGTATAAACTGGCTGACGCACATGTGACGCGCTACCTGCAACGCGGATTCACGTCGCTCATGTTCTCATTCGGATGTACCGGCGGTCAGCATCGAAGTGTCTATTCGGCGCAACATCTGGCAGAACATATACACAATAAGTTCGGCATAGAAGTGCGTGTCACCCATCGCGAGCAGAACATAAAGGAGACGATGAAGGCAATTCAAAATTTATAATTCAAAATTCAAAATTCAAAATTCATAATTTGTTAATTTGAAAAAGCCATCTTCTTCAGCAGTATTGCCGATATCGATGATATCTGGTGCCCTGTTCTACATCGTAGGACGGGAGATGCCGCTGTCGCCTGAGGTGAAGGGAGACATACTGCATTTCATAGAGGTGTTGCAGCCCACGTTGCTCTTCAGTATGCTCTTTGTGGCATTCTGCAAGGTATCGCCCCGAGACCTGAAACCAAGACGGCTGCATCTGTGGCTCGCCACGATACAATGCGTCTCATTCTCATTGCTGTGTCTGCTGCTATGGCTATACCCCGATACGGAATACCGCCTCATCATAGAGGCGTTGCTGCTGGCTCTCATCTGTCCTACGGCAACGGCATGTTCTGTCGTAACACAGAAACTGGGCGGCAATGCAGGCGTCACCACATCATACACAATACTCATCTCAGCGCTCGTGGCAGTCATAGCGCCACTCCTGCTGCCGCTTGCAACGTCGAGACACGGGATGGCATTCGTGCCTACGTTCCTACTAATAATAAAAAAGGTGTTCCCCATTCTCCTTGCCCCGCTGTTCTTCGCATGGAGCATAGAGCTCCTGTTGCCAAAGGTACACAGACGCATAATCAGCATACACAACCTTGCCTTCTATATGTGGGCGGTGGCTCTGGCCCTCGCTATCAGCGTGACGGTACGCGCCTTGTATCATAGTCACGTGCCCTGGATACACATTCTCGGCATAGCAATAGCCACGCTGGTGGCTTGCGTCATGCAGTTCTGGGCAGGCAAGAGGATAGGCAGCCGCTACGGATTGCGAATGGAGGGAGGACAGGCGTTGGGACAGAAGAATACGATCTTCATCATTTGGCTTGGATACACCTTCCTTTCGCCAATAAGCGCTACTGCCGGAGGGTTCTATTCCATCTGGCACAACGTCATAAACTCATGGCAGCTATATAAGCATGGGAGAGATGCTTCTGCCCCTTCTTGCTCCGATGCTCTACGCAAGCGTCCCTTAGGGCCGAGCGCGGGGGCGCGCTTGTGAAAGTTGAATAAGTGAAATATGATAAGAAAAGCTGAACATAGAGACATAGGAAGGCTGATGGAGCTGCTCCGTCAGGTGGGTGGCGTGCACAACGGCATACGGCCAGACCTGTTCAAGGGAAACGTGACAAAGTATGACGAGGCCGAGCTGGCAGGCCTTTTGGACGATGAAGGTAAGCCCGTCTTCGTCTATGAGGACGGAGAGGTGTTGGCACATGCATTCTGCCAGATAAACGAAACAAAGGACCACAGGCTGCTTCAGGATGTCAAGACGCTATACATCGACGACATCTGCGTGGATGAGGCAGCACGGGGCAGGCACATAGGACGCGCACTCTATGAATACGTCCGTGACTATGCACGCTCCATTGGATGCCATAACGTGACACTAAACGTGTGGGAAGGCAACGATGCTGCACTACAGTTCTACAAGAGCATGGGCATGAAGGTGCAGAAGACGGGGATGGAAATGATTCTGAATTAATAATTAAGAATTAAGAATTCAAAATTCATAATTCATAATTCAATTTATAATAACACTACTATGAGCAGAATTAAAACAATCGGTATCTTGACGTCGGGCGGAGATGCTCCCGGCATGAACGCAGCCATACGCGCCGTGACGAGATCTGGCATCTACAATCTCTTTAACATCAAAGGCATCTATCGAGGCTTCGACGGACTCATCAAAGGAGAAATCAAGGACTTCACAACAGAGGATGTCAGCGGCATCATCACCAGGGGCGGCACAATACTGAAGACCGCACGTAGCAAGGAGTTTATGACTCCGGAGGGCAGACAGAAAGCATACGAAACATGCCAGGAGCATGGCATAGACGCCCTGGTAGTAATAGGCGGCAATGGCTCGCTGACGGGAGCATGGAACTTCGGAGTGGAGTTTGATTTTCCTGTCATAGGACTTCCAGGAACCATTGACAATGACCTTTACGGTACAGACGCGACCATCGGATATGACACAACGATGAATACCATCATGGAATGCGTTGACCGCATACGCGATACTGCGAACTCACATGAGCGTATCTTCTTTGTTGAAGTAATGGGGCGCGATGCTGGATTCTTGGCTCAGAACTGCGCCATAGCATGTGGAGCCGAGGCTGCCATAGTGCCAGAGGAGGCTACAGACGTTGACCAGCTGGCCGTATTCATGGGGCGCGGCATACGTAAGTCAAAGAAGTCGTGCATCGTCATAGTGTCAGAGAGCCCTAAGTGTGGAGCCCTGTACTATGCCGAACGTGTGAAGAAGGAGTTCCCCGGGTTTGATGTGCGCGTATCTATCCTTGGACACCTGCAGAGAGGAGGAAGCCCGTCGGCAAGAGACCGCATACTGGCAAGCTGCATGGGAGCAGGGGCCATAGAAGCGATAAAGCAAGGACAGAGAAACGTCATGATAGGTTATCGCATGAATGAGATTGTCTATGTGCCTTTCTCTGAGTGCATACGCACAGACAAGCGATTTGACAAAAAGCTGATAACTGTACTCGATGAGCTGAGTATCTAACCCCTCCCCATACGTATATATACAAGAAAGCCTGCGAGGTCATCGCAGGCTTTCTTCTTTCTTCACAGTCTCTTCTCATGCGGAGATTATGCCGAAATGGCGCAGGGCATTCCTTATTCCTTCTTCATCTACTGAGGTGGTCGTATAGTCCGCCTTGGCTTTTAGGGATTCAAGGGCGTTACCCATAGCTACACCGATGCCGGCAGCTTTTATCATAGACGTGTCGTTACCGCCATCGCCGAATGCTATCGTGTATTGGGGATCAAAGCCCAGGTGGGCTGCTAACGCCATAATGCCGGCCCCTTTGTCCGCTCCCTTGGCGGTAATGTCGGTAAAGGCGGGATGCCATCTGCCTGAAGTGCACTCGGGAATACGTGCCATCATCTCACGCTCATAGCTTTCGGGGAAGAAGGGGGTGAGCTGCATGATGCGCTGCTGCATCACAACCTCAAGAGGCTTTTCGCAGTCAAGGTTATCCACGGCAATCTCCTGACGGAATATCCTATCTACCTCACCATCGGGATCAAGCACGGCCACATCTTTCTCTCCCACAACAATCAGGCTGTATTGCTTGGCAATCGCATCATCTACCAATGCTCGTGCAGACTCATGGGGAATGCTCTTGCAGCAGACTATTTCGTCTCCCACATAGCAGAGAGCACCGTTAGTGGTGATATAACCGTCTATGAGGTGCTCTATGTCTCCAAGATTCGTGATGATAAGTGGTGGGCGGCCCGTAGCTATGAACACTTTATGTCCATTCTCCTTCGCCTCGGTAAGAGCTGCGATGGTTGAGGCTGGTATCTTATGAGTCTTAAAACTGACAAGCGTACCGTCAATGTCAAAGAACATAGCATATTTGGCTTCGCTGTTCTCCTTCGCACTTCGGCAATTGATGTGTGAAGCGGAGTTCGCACCTTGACAACTAATGTTTGAAGCAGGGTTTGTATCTTGACAATGACAGAAGAAACGCTGGAACTCGCTCTCAAAGTTTGGAGTCAGTATTCCCTTGCCTATAGCATCGTGTATCTCCTCCATTGACCAGAAACGCCCTCCGGAAAGTTCTCTCTTTGAAGGATTGATAGCTCCGTCATACGTTGTGCGGTTCACATAAACCAACTCGCGCTCACGTTTGCTGTCAAACACATATTTGCCCAAATGCTCTGGTGTGTAGTCGGTAATGCCCAGTTCCTCGCTTGCCTCGCGAAGCAATGCTGCATTCCATTGCTCGCCATAGTCAACATGACCACCTACGGCAGTATCCCACTTGCCGGGCTGGATGTCTTTCCATTCGGGGCGCTGTTGAAGGTATAGCTCTCCCTTTGAATTGAAAACATGAAGATGTACCACAGGGTGCAGCAGCCTTGAACCGCCATGACACTCGCCACGCGTGGCACAGCCTGTTACCGTGCCCTCTTCATCCACCAATGGGAACAATTCCTTTTCGTTATCCTTTATATTCATGATAATGCCTTTAGTCCTATGATAGAAGCAATAAGTGTCGTAAGAAAGAATATCCTCCAGAAGGTAGCAGGCTCACGGAAGATAAAGATGCCCACGAGCACGGCACCTACAGCTCCGATGCCTGTCCAAACGCAGTAGGCTGTGCCCAGCGGCAGGGTCTCCGTAGCCTTTGCCAGCAGAATGGCACTAAGGACATACAGTACGCCAAAGGCGGTAATCCAACTTCACCAATCGCCGGAGGCACCTCGTGCCCTGCCCAAACAATATGTGAAACCGACCTCACAGAGACCTGCGACTATCAGAACAATCCAATTCATAGCATCCTATATTGCCATTTCTATATACGATGACAGTAAAAATGTGGTAAGATTAAACTAAATAAATAAAGCCCGCTGAGATTCAACGGACTTTGTTGCTTTGCTTTGCAGAGAGAACAGGACTGCGCTTTTTCCTAAAAAGCTTTGAATCCATTCCCATGCTTTGCGGAGAGAACAGGATTCGAACCTGCGAACCGCTTTTGACGGTTACACGCTTTCCAGGCGTGCCTCTTCAGCCACTCGAGCACCTCTCCTTGCTTAATTGCGGGTGCAAAGGTAATACATTTCTGCGAATTATGCAAATTTATTTCCTCTTTTCAATGCCGATGATGTATGCTGTAGTGCCATCAACGGTGAATTTCACGTTCCATCCCTCATACGTCATGCCATAGACACGTTGCGCATCATGGTGAAAGTGGGGCCTTGGGTCTTGTGCTATCAGTTGTCTTATTGTGTCGGTTGGTATGTTGCAGTCCATCAGATGCAGCTCCATCTCCTTGGGTATGTTTACCTGCAGCAGGCTCCATTGTGTATGGTCCGTAAAGCCGCCGCGAGCCTCCGGATGTGCATCGCTATAGGGGATGTAGGGCTTTATATCCAGGATAGGCGTGCCGTCAAGGATGTCTGCTCCCTGCACGTGGATAGTATTCGTTTCAGCATCTATGTGGTCTATCCTGACGCACGACATACACAGAGGGTTGGGCCTGAACGGGCTACGTGTTGCAAAGACCCCCATACGCTTGTTCCCTCCCAGACGCGGAGGGCGGACGGTGAGGGTATCGCGATTGTGTGAAGCTGGTTGCCAGATTATCCAGATATAGTCAAAGTCTTCAAGGCCGCGTATCGCATCAGGAGAGTTGTACGGCTTTTCAAAAGAAATATAGCCAGGCAGGTCACTGACTATGCCTGCCTGGCGTGGTATGCCAAATTTCTCCTTGAACGGAGAATGAAACGTTGCTATCTGTACAATGGTAGTCATGTTGCTATGCTGCGATAGCTCCATTACTTCTCCATATATGGGTCAGTACCCAGTATGGTCTTGGCCAGACGCTTAGCCTTGTTGCGCAGGCTGTTGATGTCTGCGTCGGTATCGCCATAACACAGCACTACACCCATGCGGCGTCCGAAGTGAGCGTCGGGCTTGCCGAAGATGCGGATGCGGGTACATTCCTCCTTCAGAGCGTCCACCATGTTGTAAGGAATAATGTCGCCCTTCTCATAATCCTTGTCGCTAAGGATTACGGCAGAGCATCCAGCGTGCTCAAAGCGTATGTCGTGGATAGGAAGACCCATGACGGCACGGAAGTGGAGCTCAAATTCTGAGAGGTTGGTTGTATGTCCGAGTGTCACCATGCCGGTATCGTGTGGACGTGGAGAGAGTTCAGAGAATACCACACCTGTGTCTGTGAGGAAGAATTCTACACCCCAGATGCCATATCCTGTGAGTGATGCCGTAACCTTGGCAGCCATCTCCTGTGCTGCCTTCAGGTCCTTCTCAGGTATCTCATAAGGCATCCAAGACTCACGGTAGTCGCCGCCTTTCTGCACATGACCTATCGGTGGGCAGAACAGTGTGGGGCCGTTCTTCTGTGTAACGGTGAGCAGGGTGAACTCTGACGTGAAGTGTATGAACTCCTCAATAATCAACTCCTTTACGTCGCCTCTGGCTCCTGCCATTGCATCGTCAAAGGCTTTACGCAACTCGTCAGCACTCTTTACCGTGCTCTGGCCGTGACCTGATGAAGACATGAGAGGCTTGATGACGCATGGGAAGCCAATCTCCTTGCTGGCTTCTACAAGCTCCTCGTATGTCTTGGCATAGAAATACTTGGCAGTACGCAGTCCCAGCTCTTTGGCTGCAAGGTCGCGGATGGCCTGACGGTTCATAGTGTAGTTGACGGCACGGGCTGACGGCACTACCTGTATGCCCTGCTTCTCAAAGTCAAACAGGCGCTCGGTGCGAATAGCTTCCACCTCTGGCACGATGATGTCTGGCTGATGCTTGTTGACAACGGCTGCAAGGGCATCGCCGTCGAGCATGGAGAATACCTCACACTCATCAGCAACCTGCATGGCTGGTGCTCCTGCATAACGGTCGCAGGCAATGACATACTGGCCGGCACGCTTGGCGGCAATAACGAACTCTTTGCCCAGTTCACCTGAGCCGAGAAGGAGAATTTTCTTCATCTGAAATTTGAGAAATGATATTTGTGAAATGAAATCTTATAATCTATAATTGGAATCTCTCCCTGATGACTTTGGCTATCAGCTTTGCTGTACGCTCCCATCCAAGCAGAGAGGAATTGATACACATGTCGTAGCTCTCCGCAGCGCCCCACTTTTTTGAGGTGTAGTAGTTATAATAGTCGGCACGTTGGCGCTCTTTCTTGGCTATATACTTGGCGGCCACATCTTCGTCGCATCCCATTCGGTTTGCCACCACCTTCCTTCGCTCCGTGTCATTGGCGGTAATGAAGACAGAGAACAGCATTTCATGCTTCCTCAGTATGTAGTCGGCGCAGCGCCCCACGAATACGCAGTCCTCCTCTTTGGCTGCCTTGAAGATTGCCTCGCTCTGTATCTGGAACAGAGATTCCTGTGATATGCTGTTGTCGTAGAAGTTCTCTGACATTCTGCCCAGTCTCCCTGAGAATCCGTCAAGGATAGACTTCAGTATTCCGTGGTTCTCGTCCTGAGACTTGAATATGGAGGGGCTGAAGCCGCTACGTTCTGCGGCCATGTTTATCAACTCGCTGTCATAGAATTTGCAGTTGAACTCCTCTGCCAGCATCCGAGCTATCTCACATCCGCCGCTACCTAACTGTCGGCCTATGCAAATTATCAAATTATTCATTCCGCCTGCAGTTTTTTGAATCGTTTAATATACATCCATATCATGAAATATGCCATCGCAGCCGCTATGGCATCAGAGAGAGGCATAGCCAACCACACTCCGTTCAGCCCCATGCTCTTGGGTAGCAGAGCTATCAGTGGCACCAGGAATATCAGCTGTCGCGAGAGGCTGAGGAAGATGCTTATCTTCACCTTGCCTATGGATTGAAAGAAGTTTGTTATCACCATCTGTGCTCCTATTATAAGGAACATCGCCATGATGTATCGCATAGCCACAACGGAGTGGGCTATCAGCGTCTCGTCTGTAGTAAACATCCTTGCACACGCCCTTGGGAAAGCCATTGCAATGACGAAGCCCACGGCACAAACAGACGTGCCGGCGATTACCGCCAGCTTCAGCGCCTCCAGCATTCTGTTGTAGTTCTGTGCGCCATAGTTGTACCCTGCTATAGGCTGCATACCCTGGCATACGCCCATCGTTATCATCACAAAGACAAATGCCACGCGGTTGGCTATTCCGTACGCACCTACTGCCATGTCGCCGCCATAGGTCTGCAGGTTGTTGTTCACAAATATCACTACCAGACATGCACAAGCATTCATGGCAAAGGGAGAGATGCCGATGCTCACGATGTTGCTGACAATTTTACGTTCCAGATGGAACTTGTCATACTCAAAGTGCAGTAACTCCTTCTTGTCGCTGAAGATAACCCACTGCCAAGCCACAGCAAGCAGCTGTGCCAGTATCGTGGCGTATGCGGCGCCTTTGATGCCAAGTTGCAGTGTGTAGATGAATATCGGATCCAGTATTGCGTTTATCACCACCGTGAAGATGGTGATATACATTGCCACCTTCGGTTTGCCTGCCGAGCGCAGCACGGCATTGAGACCCAGCGTAAGGTGGGTGATGGCATTACCCACAAGGATAACCTGCATGTAGTCGCGAGCGTATGGCAGCGTAGCTTCACTGGCACCAAAGAAAAGCAGTATGGGGTCAAGGAACAGTAATCCAATGACACCAAGTGCTATGCCCACAACGATGTTAAGCATCACGTTGTTTCCCAGTATCTTGTTTGCTATGGCATAGTCACGCTGCCCCAGCTTAACGCTGAGAAGCGTCGAGGCACCCACGCCGATTGCAGCGCCAAAGGCGGCACTGAGGTTCATAAAGGGAAAGGTGATAGCTAAGCCTGAGATTGCCAACGGACCCACACCCTGACCGATGAAGATGCTGTCCACCATGTTGTAGAGCGATGTGGCAACCATTGCTACTATCGCTGGCAGCGCATACTGCATCAACAGGGAGCTGACGGGTTTTGTGCCCAGCTCTAAGGCTGCTTTCTTATTACTCATGTTATTATTTTGAGTTCTAATGTTCTCAAGTTGCAAAATTACGATTTTTTCATTATCCGACAAAGAAAAACCTCCGAAAAGTTTGGTATTTCATAAATTTCTTATAAATTTGCAATTATGACTTCTTGCCCGCCCAGCTCCGCAAGCGTCCCTCCAATTATGCTCCATGCATTCTGAATTATGAATTACATCACCCTTCTTGAGGCCAACAACCTCGTACGTCAATCCATAGAACTCACTCTTCAGGAGCCCTTCTGGGTCCTTGCCGAACTTGCCTCCGTCAATGAGCGTCGCGGCCATTGCTACATGGAACTCGTAGAAAAAGGGCCTGCGGGCAACACTCCGGTAGCGCAAGCGCGTGCCTGTTGCTGGGCAAGTGTGTGGTTCACCCTGGGTCCCCGGTTCCTCCGTGCCACAGGACAGCCACTGCATGCGGGCATGAAAGTGCTGCTTCAGGTCAAGGCCAACTTCCACGAGGCTTACGGCTTTTCATG
>DEKQ01000080.1:6008-18109 GCA_002353975.1 Prevotellaceae bacterium UBA2718 | reverse complement strand
TGGCTCGCCGCCGCAAGGAGATACTGGAACAGCTCCGTCAGATGGGTGTCATAGACAATAACCGTTCGCTGTCCCTCTCTCCCTTTGCCACGCGCATCGCTGTCATCTCCAGCTCCACGGCGGCAGGTTACGGCGACTTTGCAAGTCAATTGGCCAACAATGACTATGGCTTTGCCTTCTCTACGCGGCTCTTCCCCGCTGTGATGCAGGGCGAGCAGGTGGAGCAGAGCATCATAGGAGCACTCAACGATGTGTTTGACCACATTGATGACTTTGATGCCGTAGTAATCATCCGTGGCGGTGGCAGTAACGCGGACCTTTCAGGATTTGACACGCTGGAGCTGGCGGAGAACGTCGCAAACTTCCCCATTCCCGTGATTACTGGCATAGGCCATGAGCGTGACAAGACCGTTCTCGATGAGGTGGCATGTGTCAGCGTAAAGACTCCAACCGCAGTTGCGGCATACCTTATAGATAATTTATCGCGCACGCTCGCGCGTATAGACAGCGCAGCCGAGGCTATTTCAGCCGCTACGATGCATACGTTGGAGCGGGAACGCCTGCGTCTGGCGCGGTTGGAGCAGTATTTCCTCTCAGTCTTCTCCGTGAAGAAGGCCCATCTTCTCTCGCGTCTGCAGGCTTATGAGCAGCACATTCAGTCAGCTGCCCGCCATCAAATCCTTGTGCAACGAAACGTGATAGACGGCCATCAGCGCACTATTCTTCATCGTGCCGCATCCTGTATAGCCCGCGAGCGGAGTCGTCTTGACCTCTTGGAGCAGCGCATAAACTCAGCAAATCCGCTTAACATCCTGCAGCGCGGCTACAGTCTTGTGATGCATAACGGCAAAGTCATCACAGACCCCAAGCAGGTGAAGTCCAAGGATGACCTCACCATAGTGCTACACAAGGGAGTCATCGATGCAATAGTTAAATAGTAAAAGGACTATCCGGCGATTACAACTGGACAGTCCTTTCTTTTTGTGTTTTTCTTGTTATGGTCTTAGAAAATGAATGTATTTGAGTTTCGCAAGCTCAGCTTGCTCAGTAGATAGAATAAGTAAGAAGGAGATTGAGGTAGATAGAGGACAATACTTATATCCATTTGCGCCTATAAACACATTAAACCATATGTCCTCTATCTCCCTCCTGCTCCTTAGCAAGCAAAGCTTGCGAAAGTTGAGTAAATGTATTCTCAGCCCAATGGCTGCCCCTAAAAGATACTCAGGAGCGGTTCAACATCCTTGCCCTCGTAGATGCGCGGCTCAAAGAGGGGCTGATAAATGAAGTCAACGTATCGGAAGAGCTGAAGCGAACAGAACTGATGGTCGTCGCTCAGGCATACCTCCAGGCGGAAATTTCCGTTCGAGCCTGTGCGGGGCTTGCCTTTCCTGCTTACTTCGGCAGGGATTTTAGCTATCGGCAAGTCGAGCAGACGCTCCACTTCCTCTCCTTCTGTGGGTGAATACTCCAGTACCATAGCCTTGACGGGGCTTCCTGTGGGCGTATAGATGGCTTTGGTTGAAAAGAATGATTTCTTGATTGTTATATTGTTATGTGCGGAGACGGCAGCTGCCATCCCCAAGCTTTTGATACTTGGCATAATCGTTTATGGCCGCACCAGCCAATGAAGACTGAGCGGCAGAATTTAATAGTTAATAAATGAAGTTCCGGAAGTAATGCGCAGCCTAAAGTCCAAAGGCCTGATAAGACCACAGGCAGGGGTAAAACCCCTGTATATAGACCGTTTTCGTTTTTGCCACAACCCCGGAGGGGTGACAGAGCAGAAAGAGGGTCTTTCGCCCCTTCGGGGCTTTGCTGTCAGGCATTCCGAACTTCCGAAAGTGGAATTAATAAATAAGGTTGTGTTTGTGTTCCTAAAGAATCAAAAGCTGCGCTAACGAATGATGTGCCTCAGCGCGATGACATAATAATCGCGTGAGGCCGACAGCGCGAACGGTGCCGACTCCATACGGCATCTGCTGTCGTGGTGGGAGTGTAGGGGGTTGAGTATATACTGCCTTACTAACTTTATGGCAGGCGTCAGGAAGCGTTCGCTCCTTGACCCCTGCGTAGGCAGGAGGCGTTGTGGACGAGACGTGCATACGCGGTAAAGCTGCGTGGCATCTGTCAGCGTAGCCTCATGGGGCTGTTGCTGCTGAGGCACCACGACCGATGACTCGCTTTGCTCAGGCAGGCTTTGCCGGGACGCAGACTCCTGCTCCTGGCCGTCAACCAAGACTGTCAGGCACACGGCAATAAGCGCCGTAATAATCCATACAAAGCTGTGCTTACGTTTCATTCCGACTGCAAAAGTAGTAAAAATAATTCATATTGCATAATTCAAAAGGCATAATTTAATGCTTTGCCGTGATTATGGCGCATTATGAATTATGAATTATGCGTTCTTCTTCGTCACTACGACCGAGAACAGCATGGACAGAAGCAGCAGGCCGAAGATTATGGCAAGGCTGACGGGCGTAGGCACCTCCACGTGCGGTATGTTCAGATTGAGTCCCACTAACGTCCCCAGGCTGTTGATGTATTCATTCATGGCCAGCAGCATCTTGATACCGACGAATATCAGTATCAGCCCAAGTCCATACTTCAGGAGCTTGAAGTATTTGGCTACTGCGGCCAGGGCGAAGTATAGCGCACGGAGGCCAAGGATGGCGAAGATGTTAGAAGTCAGGACGATGAACGGATCCCTGCTGACGCAGAACACGGCGGGAATGCTGTCAACGGCAAAGGCCACATCCGTCGTTTCGATGACCAGCAGGGCCACGAACAGAGGCGTAGCCATGCGTCGGCCCTTCTCCACGACGAAGAAATGGTCGCCGTGCATCCTGTCTGTCACGGGATAGACCTTGTTAAACCACCGCACAATAATGTTCTGCGAAGGGTCTGTCAGCTCATCGTCATCGTGCACAAACATCTTGCCGCCGGTATAGAGCAGGAAGAGGCCGAAGAGCCCCAGCACCCATTCAAAGCGCTCGATGATGGCAACGCCGGCAAAGATGAAGATGCTGCGCAGGACGAGTGCGCCGAAGATGCCCCAGAAGAGCACCTCGTGTTGATACTTGCGCTCGATGCCGAAAAACGAGAACAGCATCAGGAACACAAACAGGTTGTCCATTGACAGCGATTTCTCTATCAGGTATCCCGCCAGGAACTCCATCGCCATCTCGTGAGAGTTGACAGGATACAGGAAATAGATGCCTGCACAGAACAGCAGCGAGACACCTATCCACACAGCGGTCATCTTAAGCGCCTCGCCAACACTCACCTCATGCTGCCCCTTGCGGGCGAACATTTTCAGGTCAGCCACAAGCATCAGCAACACCAGTACATAGAATACAATCCACGCCCAAAGGGGCAATACCAATAAATTCATGGCCGCAAAATTACAAATAAAATCTGAATTACCATCAATAATCACTATTACAATTTGGTAACACAAATCATTATGTGTCTTTTTTCAGCCACGAATCACGCTAACTTCAAGATGTCTTCAGGCTTCGGGTCATCCTACTACCAATGAGAATTTCAACCCCAGGGCATTGGCAATCAGCATAAACGTGCTTAGCTGCATATCGGTCTTTCCTTGCTCTAAGGAAGATATGTATTCGCGCTTCTTGCCAATTCGTTCACCCAGTTGCTGTTGTGTCAGTTTCTGCCGTTTGCGCTCGTCACGCAGAAGCTCTGCGTAATACCATGCTTCGGCCTTTGCCTGAAATTCCTTACGTGACGGAGAACCTACGGGGCCATACTTCTCGTCCAAGTGTTGTGACCCCGTTTTCAGTTGAGCCAGTTTATTTTCATCAAGCTTAATCATATTCTTGTCCTCTATTAAATATATTTATTCAAAATCCTACGTGCAGTTTCTATCTCGCCTTTGTATTGCTTTGTGCCCTTTTTCAGAAAAGAATTCAGGAAAAGAACCCGCTTGCTTTCCATAAACGAAAAGGACTCAACCGCAAAAATGATGGTACGATACTCGTTATTGCCGACAGAAATACGCGCCTCATAAAACTCTGTTCCCTCAAGGTGCTTTACGAACTTCTTGTTTACAACGTATTGAGTCTTTATTATCATTTCCACGTAGTCATACTTTGCCTTGATGTGTTCATCAAGACTGGCATAGTATTCATCATATTCCACAGAGTGAAATGTCTCCCTTACATCAGCATTCATGCTGCAAAAGTAATAAATATATTCCGTAACTGCAAATAATATGGTTGAAAATTGCAGATATTAGCCAATGAAAGTACCTTGCAGACGAAAAGTGCTAAATTGTAACATAAAAAGTACGCAACAAGATGTTTGTGAAAGAGCAATTTTATGCATAAAAGGTGTGAATATTTATGCATCAACTTTCTACGAAAAAACCTCTAAAAAATCGCGAAAAAACTTTTTCAGGGGCGAAAAGTAACTTCGCTCGTGCTGCGAAGTAACTTTTACGGTGTTGCGAAGTAACTTTAACCCCGTGAAAGCAGGTCTTTTACATGGTAAAAGTTACTCCATTACAAGGTAAAATTTGGCGCATATCGCACCAATAGTGTCTGATTTTTCGGCAGAAAAATAGTCGTTTTTAACACTTGTTTTGCTAACATGCTCTCTTGTAGCGGGTTATGTGTTTGTGTCATTTTAACATTCATACGCGTTCGAATGTCCATGTGCTGAAAAATACGCCGCTGTAGAGCACGAATAATTATGCATTTCGTGCATAAAAGGGCAAAATACAAGTAGGAGGCGACGTGTCTCTCAGGTTCTGATAACAACTCGTGAAATAACATTTAACCGATATAGAGCCTAACCCTCGGCGATAAGTTTTTTAGGCTTCGCCGATGGTTTATTTTGTCTTTTTTTGTATTTTTGTGCCCCTTAGGGTTTAGTAAATCCATTTCTCATGTGTATATAGAGTGTATGACAGACAGAAGAGACATAGAAAGGCTGTTCAAGCAGCATTACCGGCAGATGTATCGGTTGGCCGCCATGCTTCTGCATGATGATGCCGAGAGCAAGGATGTGGTGCACGACGTCTTTGCCCAGCTTCTCATCGATTCGCGTTCGCTAAAGGAAAGACTGCGGGAAGGCGCGACGGCGGGAAAGGATACAACCCAGGCTTTCCTGCTCACCTGCGTGCGAAACAGGTGCCTTAATGTGATGCGCAACCGCAAGATACAGGAGCGCATCCAGCGGCTCTACCTCCTTGACTTGGAGACCACCATCCTCTCAGAATCACAACTGCGTGAGGAAGCGGAAAGACTGAGTGAGGGTATCCGCCAATTGCAGCCGCCCGTCTGTCACGACATTATCCTGTGGCATTTCCGCGACGGCCTCACTTTCAGTGAGATAGCACGCAGGCTGCAAGTTAGCGAGACTACCGTCTATAAGCACCTGCGCCGTGCGCTGGAGTCACTTCGTGTTCAACTTAAAACCCAAGAAAGCGTATGAACAAGACAGACCTCTTGCTCCAGATGATGGAGCATCCGCAAGCATACTCTGCCGACGAATGGCAGCAGATACTTCTCGACGATGAATGTCGCGAACTATACACGCTGATGTCAAAGACCCGCAGCGCCATTGATGCCGCACGTGCAGAGGAACAGATTACCGACCAGGTCATAGATGAAGAATGGCAGAAGTTATGCGCTACCACACATCAGGCGGCGCGGCACACTTCTCAATTCAGAAAGATTGCGGCATCCGTTATCGGCGTGCTCATAGTGTCAGGCATCGCCTTTGCTGCCATACACATTGCCCGCCAGCATCAGGAACAGAAAGCCATGAAAGTGGCAGACACTACTGCGGCAGCAAATTCCTCATCCTTCACTCTTCACCCTTCACTTACAGAAGATACCGTTGCCATGCAGCCTGTCATCTACGACAACATACCGCTGGAGAAGATGCTGCCTGAGATAGCAGCCTACTATGATGTCAAGGTCACATTTGCCAACGAAGAGGTGCGTGAGTTCCGGTTTCGCTTTGTGTGGAACCCGCAGCAGGGCATAGGGCAGGTAGTAAGCGACCTCAACCAGTTTGAACGCCTGAAGGTCACGTTGAGAGATAAGGAGATAACCGTAGAATAGACTGCCGCCATGAATAGATACATTGCACTCATTTTCTCTGCCCTGCTATTGGCTGTTAGCGCGCGGGCGCAGCAGATTGTCAAAGGTAAATACGTGAATGGCAAATATAATAATGTGTCGCTCTCTGATGCCCTCAGCGGGCTTGCCAGGCAGCAGACGGACTACGCCATAATGTTTCTCTACAACGAGTTGGAGGACTTCCGCATCACCACCACCATCAGTCGCAAGACGCTGCCCGATGCCATTCAGCAGATGATAGGCTTCTATCCTGTCAGCATGACGGTGGATTACAGCAACCCCGACGGTAAGAAAATCTTCGTGGAGTGCATCCACAAGACCGATCGCCGGCTGACTGGCAACATCATAGACGAACAGGGACACCCCGTGGCGTACGCCAATGTCGCCGTGCTCAATCCTGCCGACTCCCTGCTGCTCAGCGGTGGCGTGTCGAACGAGAGCGGCTACTTCGCCGTACCGATAGAGCAGGAGAAGGTGCTTGTACGCATCACATACGTCGGTTACAAGACCCTCTACAGGCTCTGCGAGAAGCCCGAAGTGGGAACAGTCAGGATGCAACCGGACAATTACACCATCAAGGGCGTGGTGGTGCAGGGAGAGCGTCCCAAGGTGCAGATGCAGGGAAACTCGCTTGTGATGAACGTGGAAGGCACGGTGATGGAGCGCCTGGGCACGGCGGAGGATGTGCTTTCGCGGGTGCCGACAATCTCAAAGAACGGCGAAGGCTATGAGATTCTGGGCAAGGGCGCGCCGGTCATTTATGTGAACAACCGCAAGCTGACCGACCTGAACGAGCTGCGCAACATCCTGTCGGACAATATACGCAACATCGAGGTGGTTCAGAATCCCGGTGCCCGATATGATGCTTCGGTCAATGCCGTAATCATAATCCGTACAAAGCGTGTGCAGGGCGAGGGCATAGGCGTAGAGCTGACCTCATGGAGCCGCAAGGGGCGTGGCTATGTCAACAACGAACGCATCAACCTGACCTACCGAAAGGGAGGAATGGAGCTGTTTGCCAACCTCTTTGGAGCCTATAACAAGAGGGTGGAGAAGGGCAACTACGAGCAGGCCGCCTTTGCCGATACGCTGTGGTCCGTCACCAATCGCAATGAGTCCACGGCGCGTAACCCATACCTTGAAGGACGCGGCGGCTTCAACTATCAGCTGAACGACAGCAATTCCTTCGGCGGATTCTATCAGCATACCTACGACTACGTGAAGACCAGCTACGACAATTCCGATGACTTGCAGGCTGACGGCAGCCCTTATGACCATCTGCACAACAGCGGAACACGTCGTGACAGGAACACGCCCAAGCATCAGGCAAACCTTTATTATATAGGAAAGGTGGGGCGGTTCTCCTTTGACTTCAATGCCGACTACACTTCCTACAAGCGGCAGAGCAGCAACGGGCAGCGGGAACAGAGCCTCAATTACGAAGACCGCGACGTGAACACCGAGACAAATACGCATGGCAGGATGGTGGCTGAGAAGCTTATCGTCAGCTATCCGTTGTGGAAGGGCGAGCTGTCCGTGGGTGAGGAATATACCAATACCCGCTGGAGTAGCAGCTTTGAGAACGTGGAGGGCTATATAGAGAACAGCCAGAATGAGCAGCATGAGAGCAATATGGCTCCGTTCGTGGAGCTGCGACAGCAGTTGGGGCGCATGCAACTGCAGGCCGGTCTGCGCTATGAGCACGTATCGTCTGACTACTACGTCAACGGCCTGCGCCGTGGCGACCAATGCCGCACCTACGATGACCTCTTCCCATCCGTCGCCCTGTCGGCTGCCGTCAAGAAGGTGCAGCTCTCCCTGAGCTATGCCAAGCGCACGAACCGCCCGGCCTACTGGCTGCTGAACAACGACGTGATGTATGAGAACCGGCTGAACAGGGTGACGGGAAATCCCTATCTGCGCCCTGTGAAGTATCACAACCTGAATGCTATGGCGATGTGGAAGGGCTTCTATCTGACTGCCAACTTTGTGCATTGCATAGACCCGTTCATGAGCGTCATGGAGAGTATGGAGCAGGATAGCAAGGTGAACATAGCCACCATCAAGAACTATAACGACTGCGACTGGCTCATCCTCACGCTCGGAGCGCAGCGCGATGTCAGGCTGGCGGACGGCATAACGTGGACGCCGCAGTATAATGTCACATTCATGAAGCAATGGGTCACGACAACCTATAACGGCCAGGACATGCACCTCAATACTCCGATGCTGTCGCTGCAGCTGGGCAACATCGTCTCCCTGCCGCACGAATGGCTGCTGCAGGCCGACTTCAATATGCACACGCACGGCTATACCGGTTCAAACTTCAAAATAGAGACCACCAATGCGATGCTGTCACTTAGCGTCAGCAAAGACCTTTTCAAGCGTCGCCTCAACATCAAACTGACGGGCAACGACCTCTTCAACCAAGGTGCAAGCTACGGTACATTCTACTTCAGCCGCATGAAGGTGACTAAGGCCGAGGACAACGACACGCGTTCCGTCATCCTCTCCCTGCGCTATCGCTTCAACGTAACCCCGTCGAAGTATAAGGGTACAGGCGCCGGTAACGCAGAGAAAAACAGAATGTAAACCACATAGAGCGTCCCTGTGGCATAGCATCTCTTCCTGCTTCAAGACGCTATATGCCACAGGACGCTCCTCTCTATCTCCCTGCATTATTATGCGCATCAGTCTTGCATCGGTACTGATGTCCTCTCAATTAGGAATAATTAACGCCCGATGGCGCAAGATTTCCGGCCATACTGCGTTTAGTGAAGCAGAACATGAATAACAAATATGATTTGGGAAATGAAAACATTGTATAAATGGAGACTCGCTTTTTTGGTGCTTGCTGTCCTCTCACTTGCCTCTTGCAGCGGCGACAACTATGTGGAAAGGCGGCTGACGGCAGAACAAAAGGAAACATACGGGCGTAGCATTTCAGGCAAATATCAGGGACAGTATCTCATTGTATATAAGAATAAGGATTGTAAGGAACGGACAGACGAGAACGGACGACATGTTTATGAAGCCCTTGAAGAAAACATCGATGGTGTGCAGCTTGAAGTGTCCGACTATAAGATGCAGTATGTGTTCTTCCAAGACTTCCCTGTATCCCTTATATCAAAGGTCGTTGATGCAGACGAAGAGTTGAGTAATGCGCTCGCCGAAGCCTCTCCCCAGGCCATCACGGCCCGCTATGAACTCAGTTACGACACCGACTATAAGCACATCAAATGGACTTTCACGCCAAATGTGATGTCGCTGAACCTGAGCTATGGCGGCGCAGAACACCACATTCGCATAGAGTTCGGTAACAACAGCGAGTATTATCTTTGTACTCCTGACGAACTGAAAGAGCCAAACTCTTTCCTGTCATTCGCAAAATCGGGCGTAGCACTACAGCTGAAAGCCATCTACGACGGCTCTGACCTAATACAGAGTGTCGGCTCAGAAAACGGTAACTTTATGCACATTCTCTTCAAAGTGGAGAAATAAAAAGGCGGACAATCCGTTTTGTTTTTAGGATATAACAAAAAACATCATGAAGAGAAAGCTTATTCTATTAACTCAAAACATCATGAAGAGAAACCTTGTTCTATTAGCAATGCTTGCAATGCCTTTCATGGGCAATGCTCAAAGAGAAGTGGGCAGTTGGACTTTGACGCCCAAGGTGGGTGTGAATATCGCAAGGCTGACAGATCCGGACATCTATGTTGCAGAGGACACGAAGATTGAATATACCAACAAGGTAGGGCTTGTGGCAGGTGCGGAGTTGGAGTATCAGCTTAAAAACTGGTTCAGTTTGTCTGGCGGACTCCTGTATTCCAATCAAGGAACAAAGATGAAGGACAATCAGGCGTTCCGCAACTATTCATACACATTGCACTATCTCAATATCCCCCTGACTGCCAATTTCTATATTGCCCGTGACTTCGCCTTTCATGTAGGCCTGCAGCCAGGCTTTGCGCTGAAGAAGAGCGCGGAAGGCGAAATGCTTGATGGACATGGTAACTGGGCATCGACGTCGAGCGATGACACCTGGTTCAGGACTTTTGACCTTAGCATTCCAATAGGCTTGTCATATAATATCGGTCCGGTTCAGATAGACGCCCGCTACAATCTCGGCCTGACAAACACTACAAAACTCGATGCCGTCAAGATACGCAACAGAGTCATACAATTGACTTTGGGTTACAGATTTGACCTGTAAGGAGAAGATAGGGGAATGGTCGGGAGCAGAGCAGAAAGGCCATTGTCATTATATTCCTTGTGCTTGTAACGAACTATATGAAATGTAACATACAACTCTTGTCCCTGTTGGCGATGCTGACGGTTGCGGCATCATCGAATGCTCAGACCTCGTTTGACCCAGAAGGGGGCTGTTTGAATGTGGTTGATGTGTGTGTGGCTAAGGGCCTTGGTCAATATGGGGATGGAGGAGTCTCGGCAAACTACCTGCATGAGAAGTTCATTAACGAGCGTTTCAGCATAGGACCAGGTGTAGGGTATAGTTATCGCAAAGACTACAAGTTTTCTGCAATTCCCCTCTATCTCAGTACGCACTACTTCTTTATGGACCGCAGATTCTCCCCCTTTGTCAATCTGCGTCTTGGAGGTTTCGTCATGTTTAACAAGAAGAACGTAGGGACAAACGAGAAGTATTCTCTGTCAAAAGAGAAACAGGGGATAAGCCTATATGTTTCGCCGAGCATTGGTGTGAAGATACATGTCACTCCAAGCATCGGCATAATGGCTTCGATGAGTGATGAGGCATACCTCGTGAAAGCGTTTGACACCCAAAGTAACGACTATAGGAACAAACTGATTCACGGCCTGGGTATAAATGTTGGTGTGTGTTTCCAGATTAATGGATGGTAGATTTGTTCTCTCCGCAAGTGCCGCCTCCGTGTTGAGTCGGCGGGGCTTAGGCAGTCTTATCCTTCTTCAAAGTGAAATCAAATTGCAGTCCGCCGCCGTCCGCTTCGACCGCGTTTATCTGTCCGCCATGCAGGAGGACTGCATTCTTCACGATGGCGAGGCCGAGGCCTGTGCCGCCAAGGGCACGGCTGCGGCCTTTGTCGATGCGATAGAAACGCTCAAAGATGCGTGGCAGGTGGTCAGCTGTCACTCCAACGCCATTGTCGCGGAAGGTGAATGCCCAGCTGTCATCATGCTCTTCGGCAGATATTTCAACCGTCGTCCCCTCGCCGGCATAGTAGATGGCATTGTCAACAAGATTGCGGAAAATACTGTAGATGAGCGACCAGTTACCCTGTATGCAGACATCCTCAGGCAGGCAATTGTTCAGTTTCATCTGTCTGGACTCCACCGCCAGTGCCGTCTCCTCCACGATGTCTGCAAACAATGCGGAGATGTCAACCCGCTCCACCGTCAGCATTCCCGGAGCGTAGTCCATACGGTTCAGGGTGGAAATGTCTTGTAGCATGGCTGTCAGCCGCCGTGCCTGTGCATTGGTGCGGGCAATGAACTGCTGTCTGGTGGCCTCGCTCATGCTTGGATTGTCGAGGATGGTGTCTGTATAGCCCAGGATGCTGGCTACGGGCGTCTTCAGTTCGTGGGCAATGTTCTGTGTCAGCTGCCGACGCATCTCGTTCTGCTTAGCCATCTGCTCACGGCTGATGCGCTCGTCCATACGGTGGGCATAGTGAAACAGTAACCACCCCAGCAGCAGCATGACTACAATAGAAAACAACAGCAGATGCCAGTCGCTCACTTCGTCGAAAGGCTGCAGGAAATGCTTGTCATAGTCATCGAACAGAATGAAGATGCCGGCATAGACGAGAAAGATACCCATCACATAACCCCACATCCGTTTTCCTTCACTAAGCTTTTTCATTCAACCACGAATTTTTTCTGATACCACTAATTGTTTACACCTTCAAAGCAATACCCGAAACCTTGACGCGTAATGATGCGGGAGGCATAGTCCCCCAGCTTCTTCCGCAGCCGGGTGATGTTCACATC
>DEKQ01000080.1:0-5944 GCA_002353975.1 Prevotellaceae bacterium UBA2718 | reverse complement strand
TCCTGACGGCTGAACACCTGCCCCTGACGGCTCAGAAGCAGTGCAAGCAGGTCGAACTCCGTGCGGGTAAGGTCCACCGTAACATTGTCTATAGTCACCGTCTTGCTGCTTTGGTCAACCAGCAGACTGTCGTATTGCAGCGACATCGCCGGAGGCAGGCTTCGTTTCAGCACGGCATTCACCCTGGCCACCACTTCGCGTATGGAGAATGGCTTTGTAACATAGTCATCGGCACCCAGGCCGAACCCTCTCAGGGTGTCTTCCTCGGTGTCTTTGGCTGTAATAAATATAATAGGTATGTGCGCTGTGTGTTCATCTGCTTTCAGCCTCTGCGCCAACTCAAAGCCCGACAGGCCCGGCATCATTACGTCAAGCAGCAACAGGTCATACCCGTCGATGCCTTTGCTGATGGCCTCTTCTGCGGAATAGGCAACGTCGGCCTCGTAGCCTGCCGCCGTCAGATTAAACAGAAAAATCTCACACAAGTCATGCTCATCATCTACTATTAGTATCCTTTTCTGATCCATATCGAGTGCAAAGGTACAAATTATTTTCCAAATCTCGCCTGAACGACGTTCACAACATAGTCGCCCAGTTTCTCGCACTCATTAATGAGATCTATGTAGATGGTGCTGATGGCATAGTCATATTCGTGGTTGTTTACAGCCGTGACGTTCTCCGTCTTCAGGTGCTGGCGCATCTGGTTTATGTCGTTCTCTATGCGGAATGTCTCGCGGATATCGTGGTCGGCGCGGTGTCCGTGCATTACGGTCTGCATCTGCACGAGGGCACGGTCGCATAGCAGCATGAGGGCTTGAAGTTGTTCGGATTGATGCTGAGTGAAGGACTTGCCGGACTCCTGCTTGCGCTCAAGCGTGCGTGCCAGCTTGTAGCAGGCATCGCCGATAGACTCCAGTTCGCTTATCTCGCGCATCATCTGGCGGATCTTCTGCTTCGTAATGTCGCTCAGATGGCCGTCGCTCACCTGCTCCAGGTAGCGGGCAATCTCAATCTCAATCTTGTCTGTCGTGTCCTCTTCGTGTTCTATCTGGCGGAACAATTCAGAAAAATCTTTCGGGTCTGTCTCTTGGAACAATGTTCGCACCATACCGAACATCTCCCCTACGCGCAGGGCGAAAGCCGCCGTTTCCTTCTCAGCCTGAAGTACGGCGATTTCGGGCGTCTGCACCAGATTTGTCTGGATGTATTGCAGGCGAAACTCGTCCTCTTTCGTCTTGACCTCCTTCTTCTCGGGCAACAGCCAGCAGACAATACGCTCCAGCCATGGAATCAAGCCTATCAGGAGGGCAGTGTTTGTCACATTGAAACAGGTGTGAAACATAGCCAGCACCACTGGCAGTCGGGCAACCTGACCTCCAAGCGACGGGTCGTAGCCTACCAACCGGCACACCACGTTGACGAAAGGATAGAAAATGATGAGCACCCATGCGACACCGAACACATTGAACAGCAGATGTGCCAGTGCAGCCCGACGGGCCTGTGTGTTGGCCCCAAAGGCGGCGAGATTGGCCGTCGCCGTAGTTCCTATGTTCTCGCCCATCACTAAGGCAATGCCCAGATAGATAGGCAGCACGCCGGTCGAGCAGAGCAGTATTGTGATAGCCATCACTGCGGCAGACGACTGCACAATGCAGGTGATAAGTGTGCCAATGCCCAGGAAGGCCAAAATCGTCAAATAGCTGTCAGTGTCGAACGAAGCGAAGAAGCGAACCACAGCCTCGTTGTGTTCCAAGTCCATCTCCTTGCCCGCCGTGCTCAGCATGACAAGTGACAGAAACATGAACGCAATGCCAAACAAGAAATCACCCACATAGCGCTGGCGCTTGTTGTAGATGAGAATGATGCCGACAACAAATGCTGGGAATACGATGTTGGTCAAATCCACATTATAGCCCAGCGACATGATCCAGGCCGTAAGCGTCGTTCCGATGTTTGCGCCCATAATCACAGAGATGGCCTGTGACAACGTCAGCAATCCTGCCGACACGAATGATACTGTCATGACGGTGGTTGCCGACGATGACTGCACGGCACAGGTCACGAATGTTCCTGTCAGCATTCCCGTCAGTCGGTTGGTCGTCATCCGTGCCAAGATGTGTCGCAGTTGCGGACCTGCCATTTTCTGCAGAGCATCGCTCATCATTCGCATACCGTAAATGAGAAGTCCCAGTGCTCCCAGCAGTTTCATCGATACCATTACATAGTCTGGTGTAGTCTCCATTTTGCTTTCTATTATACTTTTTGGCTGCAAAATTACGTTCATTCAGTGTATTCTTCAAGGAAAACGTATTACAATATTGTTACATAACTCCATCGTAACGATAATGTAATATGGCGACCCATAACGGTCAAAGCCTGTAAAAAATATCAGCGAGATAAGCATACATTATTTGCTTATCTCGCTGATTTCTTTTGCATGACAGGAAATTGTCAATCAATACTCCTCTTCGTCAAAGAGGAAGTCCTCCTTTGTAGGATAGTCGGGCCAGATGTCTTCTATGGAGTCATATACCTCTCCTTCGTCCTCCAGCTCCTGAAGGTTTTCTATTACTTCAAGTGATATGCCTGATCGAACGGCATAGTCTATCAACTCATCCTTGGTTGCTGGCCAAGGAGCGTCCTCAAGTTTTGATGCTAATTCTAAGGTCCAGTACATATTTAGATTTTGTGTTTAGTGATTTTGCGGGCGCAAAGGTAGTAATTTTAATTCATAGTTCATAATTCATAATTCATAATTATGCATATGATGGCGTGAATTAACTTTTTTTAATCCCTTTGGCCCTAAACTCTCACCCATCATCCCTTAACTCTCATCCCTCACCGTCCCTCCTCCTTGTGGGAGATGGAGGGGGCTTGGGGGCTTCCCTTAGATAGGCAGTATCTTGTAGTGTTGCGCATCTCTTTCGGCATCGTAGATGGCGATACCGATGTCTTGCATGTCAAATGTGATGATGTGTCGCAGTGACAGCATCTCCTGCCACAGGGCCGATTGGTCGAGTTGCAACCCTATCAGCATGACTGCCCGTGCGTCGCGGGGGGGGAGAGTGGTGTCATCGTGGTCTATCACCACCACCTTCTCATGTGTGAATGCGTTGCGCACCCTGAAGATTAGCTTTCTCACCCTCAGCTCGCGCTGCGTGGCGTGGGGGTAGCGGCTCTCTATGTCAGCGTATGCATAGTACGGCAACTTCTCGCGTATCACGTCGTGGAGAAACGCAAAGTCTGTGGGGCTCTGTATGCCGAAGCCCATATTTTGCCACCATCGTGCGAGTCGGTTCATTCCTTCAGTTCGGGGTATTTGATGCGTGGATGGTGTATGCTGATGAGTTTCTCCTTCAGCACCTTCTTGACGGTATTGATGTCGCGGAAGGTTATAGGGCTCTGTTGCAGGTATCCTTCTCTCACCTGCGTGTCAATGATATTGTTGATGAGCCGCTCTATGGACTCCTCGTCATACTCTGTCAGCGACCTTGATGCCGCCTCCACGCTGTCGCACATCATCAGTATGGCTGTCTCTTTGGAGAATGGATTAGGCCCGGGGTATCTGAATGGCGTCTCATCCACCTCCTCGTCAGGGTGGTTGTTCTTGTAGGTATTATAGAAGTAGCGTGCCAGGGACTTGCCGTGGTGCGTGCGTATGAAGTTACGTATCACCTGCGGGATGTCATTCTCCTCTGCCAGCTGCACGCCCTCAGCCACGTGGCCTATGATAATCTTTGCGCTCTCCTGCGGCGTCAGTCGTGTATGCGGGTTGATGCCATGCTGGTTCTCGGTGAAGAATGCGGGGTTCACCATCTTGCCTATGTCGTGATACAGCGCTCCGACACGCACCAGCAGCGGCTTGGCATCAATCTCCGTTGCTACGGCACCTGCCAGATTGCTCACCATGAAGGAGTGCTGGAATGTTCCCGGAGCTATCTCCGATAGTCGGCGCAGCAGTCCGCGGTTGGTGTCTGAAAGCTCGATGAGCGTTATGGTAGAGATGAAGCCAAACATCTTCTCCACAAGGTACATCAGCGGATATGCCAGCAACAGCAGCACACCGTTGACGATGAACGAGAAGTAGTAGTGCTTCATCGATTCATACGTCAGGTCGGGGTTGTTCAGGCATTTCAGTATGGTGTACATAATGATGTAGGCTATCGTCACCAGTATGGCAGCGCTGAATGTCTGTGACCTGCGGTTCACCTCGCGCAGCGAGTAGATGGCTGTGATGCCTGCCACGAATTGCACCACGATGTACTCAAACTTGTCTGGCACCGTGGCAGCGCAGATGAGCACCATGACGGCGTGGGTCAGCAGAGCCGTGCGCGAGTCAAGGAAGATGCGGATGAATATCGGCACCAGACAGATTGGCGTGATGTAGGCATAACGCGGATTGACCCTGATGAACAGCGCGTGCATCACGGAGAATACCCCCACGAGGCACAGCATGAGGTATAGCGAGCGCGGCTTTACGTAGTAGTCTTTCCTGAAGAGGTAAACATACATCAGCGCGATGGTAATCAGTATCAGCACATACAGTGCCTGCGAGCCGTTCGTCAGCAGTATCGTGTAGAAGTCATTGTGTGACTTCGTCATGATAAACTCGTTGTAACTGTCTATCATGCGCGCGCGATCCTCATCTACTATGTCGCCTCGGTTTATAATCTCCTGCCCGGGTTTCATCATGCCGGTATTCTCGGGCACCAGTGCAATGATGTCGCGGCGTGCCTGGTCGCTGCGGCTCTGGTCAAAGCTCACGTTGGCCACGATGTAATCTTGCAGGTCCATCGTCTGCATCAACCCGCGGTACTTCGCTACGCGGCTATTGCTCATCAGGCTCTCGTAGGCCTTCTTCGTAGAGTTTATCTCGCTGATAGTAGTGCGGATACCCTCATTGCCCTTAGCCAGCATGAAGGTAAACGTGCTGTCTTCGCCCATCAGCTGGCCATAGTCGCTCTGCGACATGATGCCCTTATTATAGAGCTCAGATATTATGCCTGCAATAATCTGCACGGCGTATGCCGACATATTGTCGTCAGAATTAGTATATTTCTGCAGGAAATTGTTCACCTGCTTCTCGCCAATCGCTGTGTCCAGCGTATAGTAGGGCAGGAAATCCGTGCGTAGCGCCTCTTCGCGCTCCTGCTCCAGCAGGGCGGCATCCTTGCGTATCGGTATCTCGGCGGGGGATATAAGCTGAGGGCTCAGCCACGGTTCACCAAGAGTATAGTAGAGCAGAGGCTGCTCCGTGTTAGGCATTGACACTACGATCATGCTTACTGCAACCACGACAACGCTCAGCATCACCAATAGATTGCGTGTTGCTGAAAGCCTGCTCGTTGTCATATTTTCCATTGCCATACGATTCCTGTTATAAATGGTTCAGAATGCAAAAGTACAAAAATTATTTAGATTGGCAAAAGATTACCGCTTTATTTTCGCCGTTCCCGCTTCCGGAGTCGCAATACCGAACCTTCAATCAATAAATAAAAATCCCCGCATTAAAGCCGCCCCTTAACAAGGATCTCTAAATACAAAATGACTAATTTTTAACAAAAAAATGAGCAAAAGTGATTTTCGGAACTTACCACTAAAAAATGAAAACTAGAATTGCGACAGTTGAACAAATCCGAAATATAGAACACAAAAACAAGATTTTGCAATGTCTGCGTTGCAAAATCGGGGTGTGCCAGTGGGTCTTTTAGGGTCTGGTTGCAACTCCGCAAGAAGTTGTGGCAGTGCGATTAGGGGGTAATAGTAGGTCTTTTACCCTGAACTTATCACCGATTTGTCCTGATATTTGTTCTGTTTTTCACAGTAAAGCTGGCAACGCGCTGGCACATAGCAAGTTAAGCATTCGTCTTCTCTCGTGCGTTATTTGCGGGCGCGGGCGGCCTCGCTCCGAAATACGCGCTAATTTTGAAGGTGCGAAAATCAC
>DEKQ01000003.1:712-2771 GCA_002353975.1 Prevotellaceae bacterium UBA2718 | reverse complement strand
GCCGCAGCTCTCGAGCACGGCACGCATAGCACCACCGCATACCATTCCGGTACCGGCAGCAGCTGGCTTCAGGAATACCTGTGCGCCACCGAATGACACTTCCATCTCATGAGGAATGGTACCCTTGAGTACAGGAACCTTCACGAGGTTCTTCTTAGCTGCCTCAGTACCCTTGGCGATGGCCTGCTGTACTTCACCAGCCTTGCCGAGTCCCCAACCGATAGTACCATTACCGTCACCTACAACGACAATAGCAGCGAATGTGAAGGTGCGTCCACCCTTTGTTACCTTTGTAACACGGTTGACAGCAACCAGCTTTTCTTTCAATTCTTCAGTATTTGTTCTTACTTTCTCCATTGCTATATAATCGTTTAGAAGTTAAGACCACCCTCACGAGCAGCGTCGGCCAGAGCCTTTACGCGTCCGTGGTAGAGGTAGCCGTTACGGTCGAACACTACGTTGGTGATACCTGCAGCCTTAGCCTTCTCAGCCAGCTGAGCACCTACCTTCTGTGCCTGCTCAATCTTTGGCATTGCCTCAAGACCCTTTGAGCTTGCAGAGATGAGTGTGGTACCGGTAACATCATTGATTACCTGAACGTATATCTGCTTATTAGAACGGAACACTGAGAGACGAGGACGCTCCGCAGTACCGTTGACGTTCTTACGAACTCTATACTTGATTTTGATTCGTCTTTCTACTTTCTTTGTTGTCATAATCATTAAGCGTTTTTAAGGATTATTACTTAGCCGAAGCCGACTTACCAGACTTTCTGCGGATAACCTCGCCCTGGAACAGGATACCCTTACCCTTATAAGGCTCTGGCTTACGGAAAGAACGGATCTTGGCACAAATGAGTCCGATGAGCTGCTTGTCACAGCTCTCAAGGATGAGCAGAGGGTTCTGGTTACGCTCTGACTTTGTCTCTACCTTCACCTCCTTAGGAAGTTCGAGGAAGATGGGGTGAGTGTAGCCAAGTGCGAACTCGATGATGTTGCCCTTGTTAGACACACGATAGCCGACACCTACGAGCTCAAGAACCTTCTTGTAGCCCTCGCTGACGCCGACAACCATGTTGTTGACCAGTGAGCGGTAGAGACCGTGGAAGGCCTGCTTCTGCTTCTCGTCAACCTCACTGTCCTTGTTTATATCAAATGTTATCTGACCATCGCTGATATTTACGGTGATGGCAGGATTGATCTCCTGTGATAATTCTCCCTTAGGGCCTTTTACGACCAAAGTGTTGCCATTGGGGGTTACTGTGACACCTGCAGGGATACTAATTGGCAGTTTACCTATTCTTGACATAATAAAATCCTCCAATTAATAAATGTAGCAAAGAACCTCGCCGCCGATCTTCAGCTCCTTGGCCTCTTTGTCTGTCATTACACCTTTAGATGTGGACAGTATTGCTATGCCCAATCCGTTAATAACTCTCGGCATATCCTTGTAACCAGTGTACTGTCTGAGACCTGGTGTGGATACGCGCTTCAAACTCTTGATAGCGTTCTTCTTGGTGACGGGGTCATACTTCAGCGCTACTTTGATTGAACCCTGAGGACCGTCATCAATGAACTTGTAGTTCAAGATGTAACCCTTCTCAAAGAGAATCTTTGTGATCTCCTTCTTCAGGTTTGACGCAGGTACTTCTACAACACGGTGATTAGCCATGATTGCGTTTCTGAGTCGTGTCAGATAATCTGCTATTGAATCTGTCATTTTATAAAATGTGTTTAATTAATCGGGACGCTCCCGACAATATTAAATAATGTATGCTTGCTCACGATGAGTTTTCGCTCTCGGTGTGCCTTTACCAGCTTGCCTTCTTCACTCCCGGGATGAGTCCTGCTGATGCCATCTCACGGAACTGAATACGTGAGATGCCGAACTGGCGGATGTAACCCTTTGGACGTCCTGTCAGCTTGCAGCGGTTGTGCAGGCGGATAGGATTAGCGTTCTTTGGAATTGCCTGGAGTGCGCGGGCTGCCTCATAACGCTCAGCGGCATCATCAGATGTAGCGATGGTCTTCTTCAGGGCAGCGCGCTTCTCAGCATAGCG
>DEKQ01000003.1:0-679 GCA_002353975.1 Prevotellaceae bacterium UBA2718 | reverse complement strand
ACGAGCTTGGCGCGCTTCACCTCGCGGGCTTTCATTGATTCTTTTGCCATAGTCTCTTTCTTCTTTATCTGTTAAGCGTTCTTGAATGGCAGACCGAAGGCCTTGAGCAGGGCAAAGCCCTCTTCATCGGTCTTGGCTGTAGTAACAAACGTGATGTTCATACCCTGTATGCGGTCAATAGAGTCGATGTTGATCTCAGGGAAGATGATCTGCTCCTGAATGCCGAGGGTGTAGTTACCGCGGCCATCGAGCTTTGACTGGATGCCCTTGAAGTCACGGATACGAGGCAGTGCGATGCGCACGAGCTTCTCGAGGAACTCGTACATACGCTCGCGACGCAGTGTTACCATGACGCCGATAGGCATCTTCTTACGCAGTTTGAAGTTTGCGATATCCTTCTTTGAGTATGTGGCAACGGCCTTCTGACCTGTGATTGCCGTAATCTCGTTGATGGCTACGTCAATGATTTTCTTGTCCTGGGTAGCGTCACCGAGACCCATGTTGACAGTAATCTTCTTCAACTCTGGCACCTGCATAGAAGAGCTGTAGTTGAACTGCTTCTGCAGCTGAGGAGCGATAGTCTCCTTATATACTTTCTTTAACTGTGCTGTATCCATTACTTGATTTCCTCCCCTGACTTTTTAGCGATACGGATAACATTCTTACCCTCGTGCTTGAT
>DEKQ01000156.1:826-9999 GCA_002353975.1 Prevotellaceae bacterium UBA2718 | reverse complement strand
AAAGTTAACAAACCTTTCGTTTGTTAACGCTGTGCGTATTTATCATACAGAATGCTCTTGCCATGCTTTCTTTGCGTATTAACATAACTACCACATTTTCAGAAGTTTTCAAAGCAGGTGTTTTGCAGTGTAAAGCCTTTGTTTTTAGGCGGTTATCTCAATACGATTACCATGCTATTTATATGCTTTCAGGGGGTGTTTTACCTGCCTCTGCCGCGTGGTGCATCGCAAGATGGCAAATTGTTAAAAATCTGTGTGAACGGATGTTAAAGCAGGGCAGAAAAATCGCTTTTTCCCGAATCGCATTGATATTATTAGTAACTTTGCAGTGTGAAAGTGAAGAGTGAAAAGTGAAGAGTGAAGAATAGGAGGCGACGTGCCTCACGTCGCAGTCGTTAAGGAATGTTGATTGTGATTGCTGAATTGCGTTCGCTGATGATTGCGACGTGAGGACACATCGCCTCCTAAGCTACGACTGAGCAATAATTTTGAATTTTGAATTTTGAATTATTAATTAAATGAAAGATGGCTGTTGTTTTATGCAAAAAAATGTTTTTGCGGGAGTTTTTTTTGCTCACGTCATTTTTTTTTAGTAACTTTGCGCCGAATTTTTCACGTTACGTAACAGTTCCCCTTAGGGAGCACAATAAAAAAACGGTTTTCTACTACACAAGGAAATGGACTGGCTGATAGACCTTTTCACCAAAGAGGACAGTATGGCTCACATTGCTATGCTATATGCAATGGTAATAGCTGTGGGCGTGTATTTGGGTAAGATAAAGCTCGGAGGAGTATCTCTCGGAGTCACATTCGTGTTGTTTGCCGGCATTCTGGCAGGCCACTTTGGGCTGACGGCGCCTGTCGCCACCCTGAACTTCATGCAGGATTTCGGACTCATACTGTTTGTCTTTATGATAGGCCTGCAGGTGGGTCCCGGTTTTTTTGCCAGCTTCAAGGAGGGCGGCGTGACGCTCAACGTGCTTGCCGTATGCCTGATACTGCTCAACATCGGTGTGATGTTCGCCTGCTATTTCTCATTCTTCGACACAAGTAACCCTGTCAATCTCCCGATGATGATAGGCACGCTGTATGGCGCCGTGACGAACACCCCTGGCCTCGGTGCGGCTACGGAGGCCCTGACAAGCATCATGGGACCTGCCACGCCGGCCATAGCCAACGGTTACGCCTGCGCATATCCGCTGGGCGTCGTGGGCATCATCGGAGCAACGATAGCGATACGCTATATCTGCGGCGTGAAGCTGCAGGAGGAGGAGGATGAGCTGGACAGCCATGAGGAGAGCACTACGTCCAAGCCACACCTGATGCACCTCATCGTGCAGAATGAGTTCCTGGCCAAGCACACCATCCTTGAGATACATGACTTCATGAAGCGTGACTTCGTCTGCTCGCGCATACTGCGCGGCACGGAGCTGATAATCCCTAAGAGCTCTACGACTCTGGAGCTGGGCGACAAGATTTTCGTTGTCTGCTCAGAGGCCGACGCAGAGGCGGTACAGGCATTCATAGGTCCCAAGACCGTGGTTCCGGAGTTTGCGGAGCAGGAGAAGACGAAGCAGATGGTGTCTCGCCGCATACTGATCACCAAGCCCGAGATTAACGGCAAGACGCCTGCGAAGCTGCACTTCTCAAGTGTCTATGGCGTGAACGTGACGCGCGTGACACGCCAGGGCATGGACATCTTTGCCCGCAACGACCTGCCGCTGCAGGTGGGCGACAGGGTGATGGTCGTAGGCGACAGGGTGAGCGTGAACCGCGTATCGTCCGTGCTGGGCAACATGGAGAAGCGTCTCGACGCTCCAAACTTAGCTACAATCTTTGTCGGAATAATCCTCGGCATCCTGCTGGGCAGCATACCGCTTGCCATCCCGGGCATACCGGTGCCGCTGAAGCTCGGCCTTGCCGGCGGTCCGCTGATTGTCGCCATCATCATTGGCCGCTACGGATACAAGGCTAAGCTCGTGACATATACCACCACGTCAGCCAACCTGATGCTGCGGGAGATAGGACTCGTGCTGTTCCTCGCGAGTGTGGGAATAAAGGCGGGCGCCAACTTCTGGAATACGGTTGTGGATGGTGACGGCCTGCTCTATGTGGCAACAGGCTTCCTGATAACGGTACTGCCGATACTCATCATCGGCACGGTGGCACGCAAGGTCTATCACTTCAACTACTTCACCATCATGGGTATGCTGGCAGGTGCCTACACCGACCCGCCGGCACTGGGATTTGCCAACGCATCGTGCACGAAGGACGCTCCGTCAATAGGCTATTCCACCGTGTACCCGCTGAGCATGTTCCTGCGTATATTCACGGCACAGCTGATAGTGCTGATATGCTGCTCGTAGAAATGAATAATTAAGAATTCAAAATTCAAAATTCAAAATTAAGAATTCAAAATTCAAAATAAACCACGAAACTAACAAATTAACATATACATGAAACGTTATTTACTGATAGTCGCCACGATGATGTATGGAGCCTCAGGCAGCATTATGGCAGTAAACGAGTCCACCGTAGAGCGTCTGCGCCAGGATGACCCGTATGGCCTGGGCATCACGGTTCTCTGTATGGGCGTAGTGTTCCTGTGCCTGGCACTATTGTTCGCTTTCTTCAAAGTATTCGGATACTTTGCTGACAGGCAGGCAAAGCTGAAAGAGCTTGCCGAGATGCAGCCGGTTAAGCCTATCGTCCAGACAGGTAAGATGCTGAACGAGGTGCGCCAGGTGACAAGCAACATCCTGCAGGACGGCATAGATACCAAAGGCCGCGACAAGAAGATTTACATAGCCGTCATCGCCATGGCCCTGAAGGAGTATCAGGATGATGTGCATGACGTAGAGTCAGGCGTGCTGACCATCAAGCCTCACGCTTCGGCTTGGAACATACTGCAAATTAACGAGACGAATAATTAAAGAAAAAATACATACGATTATGACAAAATACGAATACACGGTTCAGGGTGTGGACTATGAGGTGGAAATCCTTGAGGTAGAAGGAACATTGGCCAAGGTAACGGTGAATGGTACTCCTTTTGAAGTAGAGTTGAAACAGCCTATCTCTGTAGGCAAGCAGATACACGCGCATCAGCCGGTTGCCAAGCCTGCGGCAGCAAAGGTTGTCGGCGAGGCTCCGAAGCAGGAGGCTCCGAAACAGGAGGTACATGCCGGTGACGGCGAGAAGGTATGCTCTCCGCTGCCCGGCACCATCACGTCAATACCCGTGAAGGTGGGCGACGCCGTGGCCGTAGGCGACACGGTAGTAGTGCTCGAGGCTATGAAGATGCAGAACAACATAGAGGCAGAGAATGCCGGAACCATAACGAGCATCCTCGTGAAAGAGGGTGAATCCGTGATGGAGGGTGCTGTCCTCGTCACGATAGCATAAGTAAAAAAAAGCGGAGCACAAGCGAAACTTTAACAAACTCATAAACAAAGACCAAAAATGTCAGTAGGTGAATTCATAACAACCAACTTTGACCATTTCCTTCAGATGACAGGCTTTGCCAACACGGAATACACCAACCTCGTGATGATAGCGATTGGTGCATTGTTCATCTGGCTTGCCATAAAGAAAGACTTTGAGCCATTGCTGCTCGTGCCTATAGGCTTAGGTATAATAATAGGTAATATACCATTCAAGGAGGGAATGGAGATAGGTATCTACGAAGACAACTCCGTGCTGAACTTCTTCTATCAGGGAGTGAAGTCAGGCTGGTATCCCCCACTCGTCTTCCTGGGCATCGGCGCTATGACCGACTTCTCGGCCCTTATCTCCAACCCGAAGCTGATCCTCATCGGCGCAGCGGCACAGTTCGGCATCTTCGGTGCCTACATGATAGCCTTGGCGCTGGGCTTTGCGCCTAACGTGGCAGCGTCTATCGCCATCATCGGCGGTGCTGACGGNNCCGACGGCTATCTTCCTGACCAGCAAGCTCTCACCCGAGCTGCTCGGCGCTATCGCCGTGTGCGCTTACTCATATATGGCCCTCGTACCGGTGTTGCAGCCGGTAGTGATGCGTCTGCTCACCACGAAGAAAGAGCGCGTCATCAAGATGAAGCCAGGCAGAAAGGTGAGCCAGACAGAGAGGATACTCTTCCCCATCATGGGACTCCTGCTCACCACGTTTATCGTGCCCTCAGGCCTGCCACTGCTCGGTATGCTCTTCTTCGGCAACCTGCTGAAGGAAAGCGGCAAGACCGACCGTCTGGCAAAGACCGCAACGGGTGCGCTGAACAATGCCGTAGTGATACTGCTCGGACTTACCGTGGGCTGCTCAACGCAGGCACAGTACTTCCTCACGTTTGACACCATCAAGATCTTCTTCCTCGGTGCGTTGGCATTCATCATCGCAACGGCATCAGGCGTAATCTTCGTCAAGGTGATGAACCTGTTCCTCAGCAAGGACAACAAGATCAATCCGCTCATAGGTAATGCCGGCGTCAGCGCCGTACCAATGGCAGCACGTATCTCCAACAACCTCGGCCTGGAGTACGACCGTCACAACTTCCTGCTGATGCACGCCATGGGTCCCAACGTGGGCGGTGTCATAGGCTCGGCAGTAGCGGCAGGTGCGCTGCTCGGATTCTTCGTGAACTAAGCAGCTGCGGGCTTTCACCATAAATATCGACTAAACTCAACTAACAACATACTAACAAACTAAACAACTCACAATATGAAAATTTCAAGAATAGACCACCTGGGAATTGGTGTACAGAGTATTGAGGCAGCTTTGCCTTTCTTTGAGAACGTGCTTGGCCTGAAGTGCTATGCAGTAGAAGAGGTAGCAGACCAGAAGGTAAAGACAGCCTTCCTGAAGGTCGGCGAAGTAAAGCTGGAGCTCCTTGAGCCGACATCTCCCGAGAGCTCGGTAGCCAAATGGCTTGAGAAAGGCGGCAAGGGCGTGCACCACGTCGCTTTCGCCGTAGAAGACGGAGTGGCCGAGGCACTCGTAGAGTGTGAGGGCAAGGAGATACGCCTCATCGACAAGGCGCCGCGTCCGGGAGCAGAGAACATGATGATCGGCTTCCTGCACCCAAAGTTCACGGCAGGAGTACTGACCGAGCTCTGCGAACCAAAGAAGCAGTAATAAATGCAGAATTAAAAATTAATAATTCAAAATTCAAAAATCCCAATGTCAACACAATCAGACAAGATAAAACTCCTCATAGAGAACCGCGAGAAGGCCCGCTTGGGTGGTGGCGAGAAGGCCATCGAGAAACAGCACGCACGTGGCAAATATACAGCACGCGAACGTATCAACATGCTTCTTGACGAAGGTTCGTTTGAGGAATACGATATGTTCAAGCTGCACCGTTGCACCAACTTCGGAATGGAGAAGAAGCACTATCTGGGCGACGGCGTCGTAGTAGGCTCAGGCACCATCGACGGTCGCCTGGTATATGTCTTCGCACAGGACTTTACCGTCAACGGCGGCTCACTCTCAAAGACCATGTCTGAGAAGATCTGCAAAGTGATGGACATGGCTATGACGATGGGTGCTCCGGTGATAGGCATCAACGACTCTGGCGGCGCACGCATCCAGGAGGGCATCGACGCGCTGGCAGGTTACGGCGAGATTTTTGAGCGCAACATCCTGGCTTCAGGTGTGGTGCCACAGATATCCATGATTTACGGTCCTTGTGCCGGTGGTGCGGTCTATTCACCTGCCCTCACGGACTTCACCCTGATGATGGAGGGAACGTCGTATATGTTCCTCACAGGTCCTGCCGTAGTAAAGAGCGTTACCGGCGAGGACGTGGACGCGGAGCATCTGGGCGGTGCAAGCGTTCACAGTTCAAAGTCAGGCGTGACACACTTCACGGCACAGACAGAGGAGGAGGGTATCGAGATGATCAAGACCCTGATATCCTACATCCCATCAAACAACATGGAGCAGACTCCACGCAAGGAGTGCACCGACCCGATTGACCGTATGGACGACTCGCTCAACGAGATCATACCAGAGGACACAAACCAGGCATACGACATGTATAAGGTAATCTCTGCCATCACGGACAACGGCGAGTTCTTTGAGATACAGCCTAAGTTTGCCAAGAACATCATCATCGGCTTTGCCCGCTTCAACGGCCAGTCGGTAGGCATCGTGGCCAACCAGCCTTCTGCCTACGCCGGCGTGCTGGATGTGAACGCATCAAGAAAGGGAGCGCGCTTCGTACGCTTCTGCGACGCATTCAACATCCCTATCGTCAGCCTCGTGGATGTGCCGGGCTTCCTGCCGGGTACGGGTCAGGAGTATAATGCCGTAATCCTGCACGGAGCAAAGCTGCTCTATGCCTACGGTGAGGCTACCGTGCCAAAGGTTACCGTTACGCTCCGCAAGTCATACGGCGGTTCGCACATCGTGATGGGATGCAAGCAGCTGCGCGCAGACATCAACTACGCATGGCCTTCAGCCGAGATTGCCGTGATGGGTGCTTCAGGCGCCGTGGCTGTGCTACAGGCAAAGGGCATCAAGCAGGTAAAGGAAGAAGGAGGAGACGTGGCTGCCTTCATAGAAGAGAAGGAGAAGGAATACACCGACCTGTTCCAGAATCCTTATCAGGCAGCTAAATATGGCTATATCGACGATGTGATAGAGCCGCGCAACACCCGCTTCCGCATCATCAAGGCCCTGGCACAGCTTGCCACGAAGAAACAGCAATTGCCGTTCAAGAAGCACGGTTGTATTCCAATGTAAGCCGTATCTTTACGGTTATATTCCAATGTAAACTCTTTTTTTGATGAAAAAAGTTCTCTATATAAACCACGACATCATACCCTACGTAGCAGAGACTGAACTGGCTCGAATGGGAAAGCTGGTACCAAAGACGATTCAGGAGTCAGGGTGCGAGATACGCACGTTCATGCCACGATGGGGTAACATCAACGAGCGCAGGGGACAACTGCACGAGGTGATACGACTGTCGGGGCTTAACATTGCCATAAAGGAGATTGACCACCCTCTTATCATCAAGGTGGCAAGTATTGTCGGCACCAAGGTGCAGGTATATTTCATTGACAATGAAGAGTTCTTTCAGCGCAAGGGACAGACGACAGATGCCAACGGCAAGGCGTACAAGGACAACGGCGAGAGGGCCGTATTCTTTGCACGCGGCGTCATTGAGACGATAAAGAAGCTGAGGTGGAATCCCGACGTGATACATTGTCAGGGCTGGATGACATCACTCGTGCCCCTGTTCATCAAAAAGCTTTACCACGACGAGCCCGCAGTGGCCAACGCAAAAATCGTCACCTCACTCTTTGAAGAGCCCAAGAAGATAAAGCTGGAGAAGAGTTTCAAGGAATGCATAAAGTTTGGCGAGGTAACCGACGAGACACTGAAGCCCTACAAGGACAGCATGGATGTCAACGAGATGCAGAAGATTGCCGTGGACTATTCTGACGGCATCATACAGGTCGATGAAGGCATTGACCCGAAATTGCTTGACTATGCCAAGGCTGCCAACGTCAAGTTTGCCAACATACAGGATGAGGATTTTGCTGCAAAATACCTAAAGTTCTATGATTCTCTAAGCAAATGAAGAAGCTCCTATTATTCATTCCCTGCCTTATTATAGCCCTGATCAGCTGCGATGACACCACTGACACCCTGGGTTCATCACTTACGGATGTCAATGACACCATGCACATTGAGACCGGAGAGTTTTACGTGACATCACAGTCCGTCAAAGCCACCAACCTCATTTCGCGCGCTACGACGGGTTACCTCGGCAAAATCAAAGACGTTGAGACGGGACTCTATATCGCTGGAAATTACATGACACAGTTTCGTCCGCTTATGGAGGGGCAGTTCGCACCAATTGACTCCGTCTATGTAGAGGATCTGGACCCCACGAAGCCGAAGTGGTCACAGGTAGAGTGTGACTCATGCGGCATCATAATTTACATGCCTAAATGGTATGGAGACTCACTGACACAGATGAAGCTGACTGTCCACGAACTTGAAAAGCCATACGAAGAGGGTGTCGCCTACACGTCGGATTTCGATCCACTCGAACAGGGATATGTAAGAAAAGATGCCGGTTCCATACACGAACAGCTCTCATACACCCTGTCCAATCGCGTGTATAGCACAAGTGACAGATATAGCAAAGACTATAGCAACAATGTCTTTGTCTTGCTCAATGAACCTTATACGGACAAGGACGGAGTGACATACAAGAACTATGGCACCTATATCATGCGTAAGTACTTCGACCCGGCAACGAAGAAGAACTTCGACCAGCAATACCTCTTCAACCACAATATCTGCCCGGGATTCTACATCCAGACCTCGGGCGGAGTGGGCAATATGGCAACTGTGGGCAAATGCGGACTTATGGTGTACTATGCCGTCAATATAGACACTATCTACCGCACGGCAGCTATCTTTGGAGGTACTGAAGAAGTGCTGCAAAAGACAAACATATCGCAGGAGACAGACAAGATGGAGGAGCTCGTAAGCGACAACTCCTGCACATATCTCAAAACCCCTGCGGGCATCTTCACCGAGCTGACCATTCCCGTGGATGACGTGATTTCGTCCAAGCATACCAACGACACGCTCAGCACGGCACGCCTCTTCGTTCCACGCATCAACAACACCCAGCAGTCAGAATACAGCTTGCCCATTCCGAAGACTCTGCTGCTGATAGAGAAAGACAGCGTGGATGCATTCTTCACCAAGCAGAAACTGGCTGACTATCGTACGTCATACCTGTCCACTTATTCTTCCACATACAACGGCTACACGTTCGGAAATATCTCGTACCTCATATCGTCCATGTACCGGAAGCGAGACGACTCTGACCTGAGCGATGAAGAGTATATGCGCCAGCACCCTAACTGGAACAAGGTAATGCTGATACCGGTAGAGACGACATACACCACCCTGTCCAGCTCAAGCGAGCTGACCAAAGTGTCCTATGACATGTCACTCACCAGCACCAAGCTGGCAAAGGGTACGACAGAGAACAAGAAAATAGCCCTGAAAGTAATATACAGCAAATTCAGCGAATAAAAACGTGGCAGACAATTTTCTGGAATATCATCAAGAGGAATATGAACGCCGCAAGGCACAGTGGCTCGCAAAGAAAAAGAAAAGCCACACGCCAAGTCGCATCAACAAACCAACGAATTAACAATCAGCCCTA
>DEKQ01000156.1:0-740 GCA_002353975.1 Prevotellaceae bacterium UBA2718 | reverse complement strand
ATGGTAAAAATAACATTTCCTGACGGTTCTCAACGTGAATATGAGAACGGCATCACCGGACAACAAATAGCAGAGAGCATCTCACCTGCTCTTGCGAGGAGCGTCGTGGCATGCAGCGTGAACGGTGAGATAACAGAGCTCAACCGTCCCATCGACACCGACGCTACTATCTCTCTCCATCGTTTTGAGGACGAAGAAGGCAAGCACGCCTTCTGGCACACCTCAGCCCACCTCCTTGCAGAGGCACTGCAGGAGCTCTATCCCGGCATACAGTTCGGCTTCGGACCTGCAACGGAGAACGGCTTCTTCTATGATGTGCAGCTCCCCAACGGAGAGATGATCAAAGAGGGTGACTTCAAGCAGATTGAGGACAAGATGCTTGAGCTGGCACGCAAGGATGAGCCGGTGGTGCGCAAAGAAGTTTCTAAGGCCGACGCAATACAGCAGTTCAAGGCTCAGGGACAGGAATACAAGGTAGAGCACATTGAGCAAGACCTTGAGGACGGCTCAATCACCACCTACACCCAGGGCAACTTCACCGACCTCTGTAAGGGTCCCCACATCGTCTCCACCGGCATCATCAAGGCCATCAAGCTTACAAGCATCGCCGGTGCCTTCTGGCGTGGTGACGCATCAAAGGCACAGCTGCAGCGTCTCTATGGCATCACCTTCCCAAAGAAGAAGATGCTTGACGAGTATCTCGTGATGCTCGAAGAGGCCAAGAAGCGCGACCACCGCAA
>DEKQ01000173.1:604-15023 GCA_002353975.1 Prevotellaceae bacterium UBA2718 | reverse complement strand
GCGGGTGAGACACCCGCCCCCTTATTCAAAGCAGCGAAATAGACGTTTACAGTTTTTAACTGTTTTACGTTAATATGAGTTAAAGAAATTTTAGCTCGTTTTGTAAGTCTTTGTTGCAAATGGTGCGTTTTACGCCTTTGTAACTATCTCATTCAGAGGCCGTTGCAATAGCAGGTCTTTTACCTCGTAATAGTAGGTCTTTTACCTTGTAATAGTAGGTCTTTTACACCCTAATAGTAGGTCTATTACCGTGAGAAAGACCTACCTATAGAATTAGCCCGTAAATACCGTATGTTAAAATATGTTTAAGACAAAAGGAGTATGATGGAGATAAAAGAAGTAAGAAGGAGACAGATGGAGATAGAAGGAGATAGAGGACATTACGGAAATCCTGGGTGATGATGAGGATGTGATAGAACATAGCAAAGCGGAGAAAGGATGTATTATTTTGCATTTATAATGGACTATTTGCTGAAAGCGGTGTGCGTTACATATAGAAAGGCATATAAGTAGCAAATAATTTATAATTTTGCAGGGATTTTGCCGATAACCATAGATAACAGGTATGAGCATCGGCCATAGAAGAAAAACAATTATCTAATAATATGAGAAAACTATTTTTAGGATTACTTAGCGCTGTAGTATCAGCGAGTATGAGTGCAGAACCTCTGACGGTGTGCGATTTTGAGAACTATGAAGTGGGAACCACATGGACAATGTGGAACAGATATGGCGGTGGTGAGGCATCGACAGCTACTGTTGTGGCCGACCCGCTGAACCCGAATAACAAGGTGCTGCATGTAGTGGTGAAGAATTGGAACAGCCATGCTGAGCTTGCTGTCACGAGCGAACTTGCTGGCAGAGCTTTGACTGACCGCTACCCCACCCTGCGTTGCCAACTGTATCGCAGCAATGGCGACAATGCCGACTATAAGCAGTTTGCGGTGTTCCTTGGTGCAGAAGAGCTTTACAGAGACGATGGATACCCCTATCAGGGCAACAAAGGTGTTTGGCAGACAAGAAACTATGCACTGAAAGGTGCATTGGCAGACAACAATTCGGCTGTGCTGCGAATAGGCTTTAATCACGATGACTCCGATTACTATCTTGACAACATACAGTTGGTTGGAGAGTTTGATGACTACACGGAAGCGACTGACGGTCAGGTCTTTGACTATTGCGTAAACAACACATCGAGCAGCTATAAGAACTTTGACCTGGCACTCTATATTCCCAAAGGCGTAACAGCCAGCGTACGCACTTCACGCTATTCAGAGTGGACAAATGCTCTGGCAGGCGAAGGTACGCTGAATATCTATGCCGGAGGCGAGCGATGCTATATAGGCACACAGTCAAGCAAGGGTAGCACCTATCCTGACTGGACAAAGATGACAGGCAGCATACACCTCTATCCATATAAAGAGGTAGCAGGCTCTTGTGGTTTCTACGGCCTGCTGCTGCAGAGCGGCACATTCTCACCAGACAACGAGGAGCAGTCAAGACCAAATGTTCTCTTTGCCAACAAGACACTGGTGATGCACGCTGGAACAACACTGGCTGCAGAATCAGGCACGCGCGGATTTAAGATTGGTGCGCTACAGATGGAGAACAACTCCGAGATTATAGGCTACTACAAGAGTAGCACAGCCAACTCTTATTATGTAATAGGAGGTCTGAACAGCGACGGAAAGCTTGCAGGAAAAATATATCCTAAGAACAGCGGCAACAAAGTCGGAATAATAAAAGAAGGTAAGGGCACCTATACCATCACGGGCAACGAGAACGACATCAACAGCGGCGTGACGGTAAGTGGCGGCACATTGCTGGTATGCAATGATGCCAAAGCTGCAGAGACTGGAAAGAAAAGCGGTGCTACAGGCGCTGCAGGTGCTATGACCGTGATGACGGGAGCTTGCCTGGGTGGTAACGGCAGCATTGCCGCCAATACGGATATCTATGGAACGCTGCAGCCATCAGCAGAAGGATTTGAAACGCTGACATTTGCCAACTATGCAACAGGGAAGGATGTAACGCTCACGCTGCACCCTAAATCAATCATACGCATCAATGCACGTTCTGCGCAGGAGCACAGTATGCTGAAAGTGACGGGTACGATGGTGAAGAGCAATATCACGCAGGATTTCCAGACATCAGAGGCCAATCCACGACTGGCGTTGACGCTGACAGACGATGCTACGCTGGGCATTAATGACGAGATAGTGCTGCTCACCTGCTCGAAGCAACCTGCTGAAGGGTTGACATTCGACATGCGCTATCCTAAGAAATATACCTTTACCACAGAGCAGCGCGTGGCAGAAGACGGCAAGTTTACCGTAGTTGCAAGGGTTATCTCACTTGATGACAATCCTGACTACAAGGAAGATGATGACGAAACACCTATTGACAACGTAAAGAACTATCCGGAAGAAGACATTACAAGCGAAATGGCAGACAATACGCCGCTTCGCACATACGCCGACAAACTGGGCAAGAGCATCGGTGTTGCTGCTGCCAGCTATCGCTATGACCTGAGTAATGACAATGCTCCGGAGACGGCTGCTGTGGGTCGTGAATTCAATATCGTTGTTGGAGAGAATGAGATGAAGTTCGATGCCACAGAACCGGGACAAAACAGTTTCAATTATGGTGGCTCAGACGCAGTTATGTGGGAAGCGGAGCGTAATAATCAGGAGGTAAGAGGTCACACCCTGGCTTGGCACTCACAGGTTCCGTCGTGGGTTAGTTCAGATGGCAGAAAGAACAATAATGGTTTCACACGCAGGCAACTGCTCGACATTCTGAAGAATCATATCTACAATGTAGTAGGTAAATATAAGGGAAAGATACGCGAGTGGGATGTGGTCAACGAGGTGCTTGACGATGACCAGAGCGTGGTGCGCACCAACCCTGGAACATATAAGCTGCGTCCATCAATCTGGTCAACCTACATAGGAGAGGAATTTATTGACTCTGCCTTCGTATGGGCACATGAAGCAGACCCATCAGCAAAGCTCTATATCAACGACTATGGTGTGGAATTCATGGGCAGCACCAAGGCTGAGGCCTACTTTAACCTTGTGAAGCGTCTGCAGTCATCCAATCTGCCAATTGACGGATGCGGATTGCAGTGTCACCTCACAACGGGCCAACTCGACACTCTGCGACTGGAGAACAACATACAGCGCTACGCGCCTTTGGGACTTAACTGTATCATTACCGAACTTGACATCGCTCTTGCCAACCCGTCAGCACCGGATGCACAGGAAACTCAGGCGAAGGAATATGCTGCCATCACAAGGGTATTCCTGCGCAATGACAACTGTCCTACGCTGATGGTTTGGGGCATATCAGACAACCACTCATGGAGACAAAATCAGCCTTTGATGTTTGACTCCAATTGTAACGCAAAGCCGGCTTATTACTATGTTCACGCACAGCTACGCAAGGCAGTACAAAAAGAAACGTCCGTCAACCTAAAGAAGGCCGAACGGACGAATAACAAGGTGTGGTATAACCTGCAAGGGCAGAGGATAATGCCGGGAACTAAGGGTATTGCAATAAATAACGGAAAGAAGTTCCTGCTTTAAACAGAATTAGGGTGTTCAGCTGAACACCCTAATTTTGTATTAAGTAAAGGTGAAGACCTACTTTAATGCTTCCACATCACGCTTCACATTTGCCCTGATTTTCGTAAGATAGGCTTTCATGCCATCGGCATCTTTGTTGTCAATAATCTCAAGCAGGGATTTCAACTCTTTTCTTATTTGATCTACCTGATCGTGAGTATAGGGGTTGAAGAGGACTTCCTGTAGCAGGTAATCATCCTCATTCAGCACACCTTTGGCTATGCGAAGGTGACGCTTGAATGTTGTGCCTGGCGCATCCTGATGCTTCATAACGGCAGAGAAGACGAAGGTTGACACGAAAGGAATAGACAACGAATAAGCCACCGTCTTATCGTGCTCCTCAAAGGTGTATTCGTAGATGTTTAGATCCAATCTGGAATAGAGGTCCTTAAAGAAGCAACGTCCCATATAGTCACCCTCGCTGATGATTATAGCATTCTCCTCTGACAGTTGGTTGAGGTTGGCGAATGTTGGTCCAAACATAGGGTGGGTTGAGACGTACCTGCGTCCTGTGGATTCATAGAATTCCTTCAGCCCCGTCTTTACTGAAGCGATGTCAGACAGAATGCATTGCTCCGGCAGGAAAGGCAGAACCTCGTTGAATGCCGGAATGGTATATTTTACCGTAGCGGCATTGATAACAAGTTCCGGGCGGAAGTCTCTCACCTCCTCCAAGTCCATGAAACGCTGACAATTATATGTGAAACGCAAGCGACGAGGATCCTTCTCGTAAACGCCTACTTCATGGTCGAAACTAAGCAGGTCAATGAAGAACGAACCCATCTTTCCTGCACCCAAAATCAGTATTTTCATTTTCTTTAGTTATTGGAAGTACTTACTTGTTCACAATTTCCAACTGCTGCCTTACCGACTCTTCATGTATATGCTCAAATATCTGCTTGGCAAAAGCATCGCTCATACCCATTAGCGCACCTTGCGCCCCACGCTTCTCAAGAATCTCATTATAGCGATTAGTCTGCAAGACAGCGATGTTGTGCTCCTTCTTATACTGACCAATCTCCCTGCAAACACGCATACGCTTAGAGAGCAGCTCCATTATATCATTGTCTATATCATCTATTTGGTGGCGTAATTGCTTTATGCCTTCAGTGGTGAACTTACCGTCACGAGATACGAGCAGACTAACGACATAATCACACACATCTGGGGTAAGTTGCTGCTTTGCATCGCTCCATGCCTTATCGGGGTCGCAGTGGCTCTCTATCATAAGTCCGTCAAAACCCAAATCAAGCGCCTGTTGCGACAGTGGTGCTATAAGCTCGCGCTTTCCTCCCATGTGAGAAGGGTCACAGATGATTGGCAGATCGGGGATACGACGACGCAACTCAATAGGTATCTGCCACATCGGTGCGTTGCGATACATTGACTTCTCAAATGACGAGAATCCACGGTGTATCACTCCGAGGCGTGTGATGCCAGCCTGATTGATACGCTCTAAGGCTCCTATCCACAACTCCAAGTCGGGATTTACGGGGTTCTTGATGAGCACCGGAATATCCAATCCATGCATAGCATCGGCAAGTTGCTGCATGGCAAATGGGTTAGCTGTAGTGCGTGCACCAATCCAAAGAATATCCATGCCGTAGTTCATTGCCAACGCTACGTGTTCAGGTGTGGCTACTTCAGTACCTATCAGCATGCCAGTCTCCTCTTTCACACGCTTCATCCATTTCAGCGCTGGCTCACCGTGACCTTCAAAGCCTCCTGGCTTGGTGCGGGGTTTCCACACACCGGCACGGAACAGGTGGCAACCTTTGTCTGCAAGTTGCTTTGCTGTTGTCATAACTTGCTCTTCTGTTTCTGCTGAGCATGGGCCTGCAATGACGATAGGACCATTCTCTGTATCCTTCGGCAGGTTAAGGGGTTGCAATTTCAAGTCTTCCATTTTTATTTGGTCTTATGTTTTTTTTATTGTTATTTTGATAGTTATAAATCAGGATTTTTATTATTTCTCCATCTTTTTTATTCGTTCCAAGGCTTCTTGCATCTTGTCGTCTTTGGCGCAGAGCGAGATGCGTATGTAACGCTGTCCGTTTGAACCGAAGATAAAGCCTGGGGTGATGAATACGCGAGCTTCGTGCAATACCTTCTCTGTCAGTTCCTCACAATTGCTATAAGAATCTGGTATTCTGCCCCAGAGGAACATACCCACAGATTTGCTGTCATACTTGCATCCAAGCTCATCCATTATCTCTTCAGCATAACTGCGACGATGCTTGTATATCTCATAATTGTACTTATGGTGCCATTCATCGCTGTTATGGTAAGCCTGAGCAGCTGCCAATTGCGTACCACGGAACATACCAGAGTCTATGTTTGACTTAACCTTCAGTATCCACTGAATAAATTGCGAGTTTGTTGCCACCATACCCACACGCCATCCTGGCATGTTGTGGCTCTTGGACATAGAGTTGAATTCTATGCAGCAATCTTTTGCGCCATCCACTTGAAGGAGACTCTGTGGATGTCCATTCAGGATGAAAGAATACGGATTGTCATTAACTACCACGATGTTGTGCTCCTGTGCGAATTTCACCAGTCTTTCGTATGTGGCACGACGTGCATCTCCACCTGTCGGCATATTAGGATAGTTGGTCCACAGAATCTTTACATTAGAAAGATCCATAGCTTCCAGCTGCTCAAAGTCGGGTTGCCACCCATCATTTTCTTTCAGGTCATAGTAAACCACCTTCTGACCAAGAATCTTTGAAAGTGACGTATATGTCGGATAGCCAGGATTGGGCACGAGCACGGTATCACCAGGATTACACAATGCCAAGGTGACGTGGAGTATTGCCTCTTTAGAACCTATCATTGGCTGTATCTCTGTCTTAGGGTCAAGGTCCACGTTGTACCATCTCTTATAAAAATAAGCCATTGCTTCCTTCAACTCAGGAACGCCTGAAGTGGGTTGGTATCCATGAGCATCAGGGTTATATGCTGTTTTGCACAGAGTTTCAATGGTCTGCTGTGAAGGAGCCATGTCAGGAGAACCGATGGCAAGACTTATTATGTCTTTGCCCTCAGCATTCATCTGTGCCACTTCTTTTAACTTTCGGCTGAAGTAGTATTCCTCAACTAATGAGAGCCTTTCGGCTGGTTTGATTGTATTCATAGTTTATGCTGTTTATTTGTCTGCTTTGTATTCTCCAAGTATGACAAGATCCCTTGTCAGTGGTGTTATGGCATCGATGCTCTGGCGGTATCGCGTAAGGTTATCATACGTCACATCCACGTAGAACATGTATTCCCATTCCCTGCCTATGATAGGTAATGACTGTATCTTTGTCAGGTTGATGCGATAGAATGACAGAATGCTGAGTACCTGTGACAGCGAGCCCTCTTCATGCGGAAGCGAGAAGACGATGCTTGACTTATCTGCCTCGTTCAGAGCTCTGAGGAAATCGGCCTTTGCAGGATTACTCAACACCAGGAAGCGGGTAAAGTTATGCGGATTATCCTCCACATGATCTTCCAGCACCTCCAATCCGTAGAGCCTTGCAGCATCAGCATGACACAGGGCAGCGACACCTTTCAGGTTATTCTCCGCAATCCATTTTGCAGCGCCTGCAGTATCTTCATCTTCCACCATCTTCATATTCTGATGCTTTGACAGATATTTGTAGCACTGTGCCAAAGCAACAGGATGGGAATGTACCTCTGTCAGTTCATCCATTTGCTGACCAGGCAGCGCACACAGACAGTGGCTTATGTGAGTCTTGTGCTCTCCCACGATAGTAGCCCCGCTCTCACGCAACAACTCATAATTGTGGAGCAACGAGCCGGCAATGGTATTTTCTATCGCCATGATACCTATCATCGTAGGGTCCTGCTTCATGTTTTCAAACACCTCTTCAAATGTTGAGCAGCACACAATCTGCGTTTGCTCACCATCAAAATATCGGTGCGCCGTTATATCATGAAAGCTTCCTATCTCACCCTGTATCGCTATTCTTTTCATCAGTTTCTATTGTAGATGGTTAATACTCACTTCTATCTTAAAAAAAATCCCGCGTAGATTGTACTCTAAGCGGGATTTTGCAAGACTTTATAGTTTCTTTTTACTATTATCTTTTTTAAGTTGAACTTCTATACGCAACTTCCCGCTTCACACTGCCATGCAAAGTAAAAGTAGAAGTAAGATGCGTAATACTGGTTCATATATATATTCTCTGATTTTCGTTGAAACCGGGTGCAAAGTTATTAAATAATCTTCAAACCTCCAAACATTTTTCTGTTTTTTTGTTATTTCTTTTCATTAAAATGTTTCAAAGCGGCCTTGATTACCTTGTCATCTATGTTCAGATACTGCATCCATGCATTCTCGTCAAGTATGTTGTATATGATACGTGAATTGATGTAAGTATCGAGCAGGTGATATGACTTCCTTATCATCAGGTTGCGCCGAGCCAATCCGCGACTGCTTGCAAAGTCGGCAAAGCGCTCTACCAGTCCTTGTTTCCCAAGATAGTCAGCCAACTCCATCATTTCATTGAAGTTATTCAACTTCAGACGATTCTCATCGGTATATATGAAGGCATACTGCGTGATAAGTCCCGTCATTGCTGCCTCTTTATAATAAGAGGTGATAGCTGACGTGTCTTCTGCCACGAATATGTCTGGCGTGATGCCGCCACCTCCATACACGGTCCTTCCACCGATGGTGTGATATGCCGGACCATCATGCTTTATGCTGTCCTTGGAGAAATACTCTCCATGCTCATAGCGTTCTATGAGGTCCTTCTGATATTCCTTACCGTCGCCTGATGTGTAGGGTTTCTGTATGCAACGCCCTGAAGGTGTGTAGTAGCGTGCTATGGTGAGACGCACGAGGCTGCCATCAGGGAAGCTTATCTGCTGCTGCACCAGTCCTTTGCCAAACGAGCGGCGACCTATTATGGTGCCACGGTCATTATCCTGCATGGCTCCGGCAAAAATCTCTGCTGCCGAAGCTGAGCCTTCATTTATCAGAACTGCCAGAGGCATCTTCTGGTATGAGCCGCGACCATCGGTCTTGTATTCCTGACGGGAAGACTTGCGACCTTCCGTATAAACTATCAGCATATTCTTTGGCAGGAACTCATTGGCCATCTGCACCGCTGCCTCAAGATAGCCTCCAGCGTTATCGCGCAGGTCAATGATGAGCTGACTGAAGCCCTGTTGCTGAAGCTCTGCCAGAGCAACAAGCATCTCCGAATATGTATTCTCGCCGAAGTTCTTTATTCGGATATAGCCCGTGCGGTCATCTATCATATAGGTAGATGATATGCTATGGGTCTTTACCTCGCCACGTGTTATCACATAAGGTATTATTTTCTTCGACCCATACCTCATCACACCGACTTTCACCTTTGTCTTGTCAGGTCCCTTCAGGCGGCGCATCGCCTCGTCAGTAGTACATACCTTTCCCACAAATGGTTTGTCATCAATGGTGACAATTTTGTCACCTGCCAGCAGTCCTGCTGTTTCTGCCGGACCTCCGCTGATGACATTCTGAACCTGAATGGTGTCCTCGCGAATGACAAACTCTATACCCACGCCAAAGAACGAGCCTTTCAGGTCATCGCTGGCCGACTGTGCCTCCTTTGCAGGGATATACACAGAATGCGGGTCAAGAGATGTGAGTATCTGAGGTATCGCCTTTTCCACCAGGTCTGCCAGGTTTACCGTATCCACATATTGATCATCAATAATATGGATAAGGTTACCCAGCTTTCCCGTACCCGAGTTGATTACACTCAGTTTGTTTCCTGAAAAGTGGTTGGTATAGAAAGTTCCAATGAGTATTCCCACTACGACACAGAGTGCCATAATGAGGGGCATATATCTTTGTTTCATATCTCTATCAGTTTGGTTTCTATTTTTGCTCGGCTAAGCAGTTTCAGCCCATCATCTATTCTGTACTTTTCTCCATATATTACGCGGCGAATGCCTGCCTGAATGATTAGTTTCGCACACTCTATGCAAGGCGAAGCGGTAACATAAAGAGTTGAGCCGTCACTATTGTTGTGGCTGCGAGCAAGTTTTGTTATGGCATTAGCCTCAGCATGGAGCACATAGGGAAAAGACACATTGTTCTCCTCGCAGATGTTGTCAAAACCGCTTGGCGTACCGTTATATCCGTCACTTATGATGCGTTGGTCCTTAACCACCAAGGCTCCCACTTGACGACGCTTGCAGTAGCTGTTCTCCGCCCATATACGCGCCATACGCAAATAGCGGCGGTCAAGGGCTTCTTGTTTTGTCAGCTGACCTTCATTATTTTCCATATACGCTTGATACTATCAGTATATTTGGTTTTCCTACCTTATATATATATTATTGCTTTTTTATACCATTTCGCTCCAGCAGGGCATCTATCGAAGGATCTGCTCCCTTGAAGCGCCTATAGAGAATGGCAGGATGCTCTGTTCCACCCTTAGAGAGGATGCAGTCACGGAAACGCCGAGCCGTAGCCCGGTTGAACAATCCTTCTTTCTTAAACACGGCAAATGCATCTGCATCCAGCACCTCTGCCCACTTATAGCTGTAGTAACCTGCCGAATAGCCTCCCGCCATGATATGAGAGAACTGTACAGTCATACATGTGTTGGGCAATTGCTGACCTATGATAGCATCCTTCCATGCGTTCTTTTCAAATATGAGAATGTCATCGTCAAAAGAGTCAGACTTCGTGTAATAAGCCATATCCAAAAGCCCGAAGCTTACCTGTCTGAGGCAACCGCTGGCACACATGAAATTCCTTCCGGCAATAAGGCGGTCTATCAGCTCGTCTGGCATCGGTTCGCCTGTTTCATAATGGAATGCGAAAGTGTGGAGGAATTCTTTCTCAAGCGAGAAGTTTTCCATGAACTGTGATGGCAGCTCCACGAAATCCCACCATACGTTAGTGCCGGAAAGGGACTCGAAACGTGTATTGGCAAACATCCCGTGCAGGGAGTGTCCGAACTCATGCAGGAATGTCTCCACCTCACCAAGTGTCAGTAATGCCGGCTTGTCCTCTGTAGGCTTTGTGAGGTTCATAACGACAGAGACCTGTGGGCGTTCGTTCACGCCCTCTTTCGTTATCCATTGGCCTTTGAATTCCGTCATCCATGCCCCACCCTGCTTACCTTTGCGGGGATGGAAGTCTGCATAGAACACAGCAAGGAAAGAACCATCTTCATCAAACACCTCATAGGCCTTTACGTCTGGATGATATACAGGTATCTCGTTGTTCTCCTTGAATGTGATGCCATAGAGTTTATTGGCAAGTCCGAAGACTCCGTCTATTACGCGTGAAAGTTCCAAATATGGACGTACCATCTCTGAATCGACGTTGTACTTCTCCAGTTGCAGTTTGTGTGAGTAGTAGGCAGCATCCCATTGCTGGAACTTGAAAGTCTCGCCTTCCATATCCTTGGCTTTTGCTATCAGTTCCTCCCTCTCCAGCACCGCATAGGGCTTGTATGCCTTCAGCAGGTCGTAGAGCAGCTTGTAAACGGTCTGCTTGTTTGATGCCATTCGTTTCTTCAGCACATAGTCGGCGTATGTCTCATACCCCAGCAACTGCGCAATCTCCCTTCTCAGGTTGATGAGCCGCTTACATATCTCCATATTGTTGGCATCGTTGTCATGGGCACAGACGGTGTTACGCTCCATGAACATCTTCTCCCTCAGTTCGCGTTTCTTCGCATACTGCATGAATGGTCCGTATGAAGGGCTGTCGAGTGTGAACAGCCAGCCGTCCATATCACGTTCCTTAGCTGCCTCGCGAGCGGCTACGCGCTGTGTCTCTGGCAATCCCTCAAGGTCATCCTCGTCTGTGATGTGAAGTGTGAAGGCCTTGTTTTCTTTGAGCAGATTCTGAGAAAACCTAAGCGTGAGCATTCCGGCTTCTTCTGACAGTTTCCTCAACTTCTCCTTACCCGCTTCATCAAGCAATGCACCCGAGCGTTCAAAGCCTTCATACACATTCTCCAGCAGCATCTGTTCCTCTGCCGTCAGTTCACGATGGTTGTCATATACGGCCTTAATGCGCTTAAACAACTTTTCATTCAGCGTGATGTCATTCTCATGCTTAGTCAGCAGAGGTTGCATCTTCTGGGCAAGCAACTCCATATCGTCATTGCTCTCAGCCGAGAGAAGGTTGAAGAAAGCAGACGATACTTTGTCCAACAGACCGTAGTATTCATCCTGCTCTTCGCTAAACTGTGTCGTGATGATGGTATTGTCAAATGTCGGAGGTTCAGGATTATTGATTATCAGGTCTATCTGTTCTTCACTACGACGTATGCCTTCGATGAAGGCTGGCTCAAAATGCTCCAGCTTTATCTCGTTGAAAGGGATAGTCTCATGCGGAGTATGATATTTCTCAAAAAAAGGATTTTGCATTATTGTTTGGTATATTATAGTTGTTTTTGGTTTTCGTTTTCATTTACAACAGCTCTGGAGTCGGAACAGTTATCATGCCTCGCTGCAATACTATCTGTTGCTCGTTGCTCATAGCGTTCAGCGCCTTCGATACATCCAGCCTTGAACAATGTAGTTCATGTGCCAGCTGCGTCATCTTTATATGCAGCGTTTTCTCGCCTGCAGGATATCGCGAGTGCTGGCGTATGAACTGAACGATGCGTCCCCTCGTGTCATCAGGCCTTTGCTGCCACACCACTCCCTCTGACAGCTGGGTGGAGCGACAAACGATATTGAGAAAGTTCAGCTGAACCACAAAGTAGCGTTGCATCATGTCAGTCATCTCATTCTTCGACACCATCAGGCACTCCCCTTTTGTCTTGGCAAGATAGGAAGAGTGGTAGTGCTGCCTGAGCCCGAACAGCTTGTCCGGCTCTATCACCCACGGAGCACCTATCACTTCGTTCATGCTGTAGCTATGGTCAGCGGACTCGCTGACAATCTCCATCGTGCCTTTGGTCAGAAAGATTATACTGTTGCACTTCTCGCCACTCTTTGCCAGCGGCTCTCCCACAGCCAGGCGACGCGTCGTAAACTGCGTACGGGACACTATCTCATACATCTCCGTCCGTGTGAGACCCATAAAGAGAGGCAGAGATTGCAGCAGGTCGCTTTTATGATCAGTTGTCGGCACGTTCTGTTAGTTTTCTAATCCTGGCGAGCTCCATACATGGTTTTCACCATTCTCGCCTGCATAGATTAAGTAGGCCTTCATCTCTGGATGACGGCTCAGTATTTCCTTTGCCCTCTTCAGTCCCATCACCATAAACGACGTAGCATAAGCATCTGCTATAGCGCAACTTGGCGCTACGACCGTGGCTGACAGTATGCTCTGCTGCACGGGTCTTCCTGATTTGGGATCTATAGTGTGGGCATATTTCTTACCGTCCTTATAGTAGAAGTTGCGGTAATTTCCAGAGGTCGCCATCGCCACGTCTGTCAGGCTCAGCACCGTCTGCAGTTCTGTGTTCACGGACAGCGTGTCGTCATACGGTTTCGTTACTCCTATGCGCCACACCTTTCCGTTGCCGTTCTTTCCGTGTGCCACAATCTCGCCGCCTATCTCCACCATCATATTCTTCACGCCGTGGGCACTCAACATCTTCGCTATCCTATCTACGGCATATCCCTTGGCGATGGCTGAGCAGTCAAGCATCATGCGTGGATCTGCCTTGCGTATCTTTCCGCCCTCCAGCGTCACCTTTTGCATGCCTACGATGTCCAGCAGGCTGTCCACCTGACTGTCTGTGGGCATAAAGCCGTTCTTGAAGCCGAATCCCCAGGCATTCACCAATGGTGCCACCGTGATGTCAAAGGCACCGTCAGTGTCTTCGTTCACCTTGCGTGCCAGCTGGAATACCTCCGTAAACATATCGTCAAGCTTCACGTCACGGTTTTCGTTGACCGCCGCGATGATGGATTTCTCGTTGAATGGTGACAGCGAGTTGTTGATGCTGTCGAGCACTGCCTTTATCTCATCATGCAGCTCCTCGTTGGACTCATACGTCACGTTGTATGAGGTGCCAAAGACCATCCCCGACACTTTCATATACTCCGGGGCGTGCCCCAATGTGGCAAATGCCGCCAAGACAGCGAATGCCACGACTACGATTGGAAGAATATAAGTTATTCGCTTGTTCATAGACTTACCATAACATTAAACGTGGCACCTATCTTGTTGCTGTACTTGCCGAACCCCGGCACATACCACAGGTTATTGACACCCATATCGTTCTTGTGCAGCATCCTGCGATATCGCACGCTCCACCCCAGTCTTACCGGTCCCCAAAGCTTTCCGTCAACGGCGAACAACAATTCCATCCAGTGGAACTTGCATCGGTCCAGGTCAAACCGGAACCTGTTGGAGCCTCCCCAGTATGGATCTTCCACCGTGCCGTCTATCTCTGTTTTGAACGAGGTAAAGCCATAACGCGCACCTACCAGTATTCTGTAGCTGTCGTTCTTACTCTTCGCCATGTTCAAGTCCATACCGATGCGACCGTATGGAGCCCGGACCTTGCTGCCTACGCCCGTCACGATGTCCTCCTTGTGCTCGGCGTCACCAAGCCCGAACTCTATTATCGGAAAGAAGCGGTTGCGCAGGTTACACCTCACGGCAGCCTCAAACTGTCCATAGTCGCTCACCATTCTCATCACCGTACCCGCCAGGTCATAGGAGATGTCGATGCCCCGAAAGAGCTTCACGCTATCCTTCCCTGTCTCCACTACTACGCGGTTGCCCTGTGCTGACGTTGTCAGAGACATTGTCAGCAGACAGAAGATGATGGTGAGTATGTATGTCTTGCGATGTTTCATCTGGT
>DEKQ01000173.1:0-550 GCA_002353975.1 Prevotellaceae bacterium UBA2718 | reverse complement strand
CTTTATTTCACCTGAATGAACAGGTTCTTCTTTCTTGAATCATTGTTCACGTATGCATCATTCACTATGATGTGGTCAATGAAGTTATGCGTGTCAGCCACGGCCTCCTGGATGGTGTGGTTATAGTGCGCATTGCAATCCACAGACTCAAACCACGGCTCGTTCGTCTTGCGTATGCGTATCTCGTCAATCAGCGGCAGGCTCACCACAGAGTCCTTCTTTACAGTTTCAGTAGTCACTTCCCCTGTCTCAGGGTCGGTATTGGTGACAATAGTCTCCACCTCCACCGTATCGGTGACTTCCAACTCCATCTCAAGCATATCCTCCTCGCCCACATAGCTCAGCGGCACGTCTATCGAAGACGCGTTAGCCTGCTTGTTATAGTAATGCACGGTATCTCCTGCTGCACGCACCAGTACAACAGTAAGTGGATATTTCAGCACCACGCTATCGCCGTCCATGTCAACAAAACGCATGTGACACAGCACACGGTTCTCCAAGCTACAGTCTATTGACGAGCATCCCGCTATTGCAATCCCTGCTATGAGGA
>DEKQ01000134.1 GCA_002353975.1 Prevotellaceae bacterium UBA2718 | reverse complement strand
ACAAGAGGAAGATAGCCGAGATAGCGCGCAATCCGGAAATGGAATACGACAGCGTAAGCACCGACACCAAGGGAAGGGCATATCGCTATATACGCTACACGGCTCCGCGACGCAGCCATTGCAACGTGGCGGAGGTGGGGTTTTATGATGCAGAGAGAAAGAAGCTCAGCCCCGTCAGCATCACAACCGACGGCAACGAGGACACAGGCTTCAAAGCGGAGGACGCAGCTGACGGCGACGCGCTGACATACTATCAGACAAAGAAGTCGGATGACTGTACCCTGACATTCGATTTCGGTGCCCCTGTATCAGTGGCAAAGATACGCTACCTGCCTCGCAATGACGACAACCACGTGACTGCGGGCCACCGCTACCACTTAGACTATTACGGCAATGACGGTCCACACGCAGTAGGCGAGCAGACCGCCACGAGTGACAGCGTGACGTTCACCGGCGTGCCCGAGGGTGCGCTATACATCCTGCATGACCTGACAAAAGGTAAGGAAGAGCGCATCTTCACATACGATAGAGGCGAGGTGATGTGGCGGTGAAGGGACTGCCGCCAGGCGAGCCTGCGCAGGGATTACAAAAAAAATCGCCGTACAGCTTACCTCGCATAATTGCAAAGATATGCCGTACGGCGATTTGTATATTCTACGTCTTCTTAGTTATCAATCAAATCATCAAGGAAGTTCAGCTGTCCTGTGAGTTTGTCTGCCACTTGCTGCTGAGACAGTCCTGCATCAGGGTCAAGGTTTTCGGGCTCGTCAGTTGTGTCATCCTGACCGTCAACGCCTGAACCGTCGTCAACCTCATCTTCCTCTGGGAAGCGTAATGGCTCCAATTCCTCTATCTTGTCTATAGCGAAAGTGCTGATACGCTTACCCTTTGCCTTGAAGCCCTTGACGGCGATAAACTGTTCACAGTCTATCTCCTCCGGCTCTCGATAGGCATCGTTGCCACCATAGGTAACCTTGATGCGAGGGTATGGCACATCTGTCAACAGCAGCAGTTGGCTCTTGTCATTGTCGCCTACGAAACTGCGATGATTCTTTATAGCCTCCATCTGGAACCGCTTCAGGTAGGCAAAGCCGTTGTTGTCAGCATCCAGCACCACGGCTGTCCATGCCTTGTTGGCATCCCACTTCTCTATGCGAAGGATATTCTGCTCAAAGTGATTGTTGGGATCGGCGTTGGTAATATAGAATTCACCATTGGAGAGTACCACCAGGAGGCTGTCTTCTTCCATGAACTTGCCAAGACTCTGTCCGTGTCCGTCTGCGTTCAGGCGGTTCACATCGCTGTCCCACCATATCTCACGTCCACCCAGTGTGGAGTGCCCGTGACTCTTGAGACCTATCTTGTGGACAGGCAATTTTGTGAGTATCACGCCTTTTGAGCCGCGGCGCTTGACTTCAAGACGTGAGAAATCATAGTCAAAGAACACCTTCTTCACCTTTGGACCGGGTTCATGTGTCACCTTTATCACTTCCGCCTCACCGTTAGGATTAGCCGTGAAATATATCACGCGGCTGCCAGGATTGCCACGTGTAAGGTTGTACTCCCTGTCACGTGTCACTGCATCCACGAACATACGGTTCACATAGTAGCGCCCCGCCTTGCCGTCACGATAGACATAGTTATAAACCGTGCGGCGGTCTCCGCGCTTCCATACCTGCACGTGAAGCACGTTCTTTCCCACGTCTATCTTGTCTGCTATGCGGATAATCCTGAAACGACCGTCCCTATAGAAGATGATGACATCGTCAATATCAGAGCAATTGCATACGAACTCAGCCTTCTTCAGACCCGTTCCGATGAAGCCTTCCTGCCTGTCGATATACAGTTTCTGGTTGGCCTCCACAACTTTCGTAGCCTCAATCGTATCGAATTTCAGTATCTCCGTCAGGCGAGGATGCTCTGCTCCGTATTTCTTCTTCAGGTGCTCATACCATTCGCACGTTATATCCACCATCCTGCCGAGGTCACGTTCTATCTCCGCAATCTCTGCCTCTATCTTGGCAATCAGCTCGTCGGCCTGGTCCTTGGAGAACTTAAGGATGCGTTTCATCCTTATCTCCATAAGTTTGAGGATGTCATCCTTACGGACTTCCCTGACCAACTGCGGATAGTATGGCGTGAGTCTTTCGTCGATATACTCGCAGGCAGCATCTATGGAAGCTGCATTCTCATACTTCTTATCTTTGTAGATACGCTCCTCTATGAATATCTTCTCCAATGAACAGAAGAACAGTTGCTCAAGCAACTCATCGCGTCTTATCTCCAGTTCGCGCTTCAACAACTGCAGGGTCTGGTCTGCGCTGCTCCTCAACACATCGCTGACAGAAAGGAATTGCGGCTTACGGTCCTTGATGACGCAGCAATTAGGCGATATACTGACTTCACAATCTGTAAATGCATACAGCGCATCAAGCGTCTTGTCGGACGATACACCCGGAGCCAAGTGCACAAGAATCTCGACATTTGCAGCCGTAAGGTCTTCTACTTTTCTGACCTTGATCTTTCCCTTTTCTACGGCGCGGGTTATGGAATCTATCAGGGTCTCAGAGGTTTTTGAATATGGAATGTCCCTGATTACGAGGGTCTTATTGTCAAGTTTTTCTATCTTGGCCCTTACTTTTATCGTACCGCCGCGCTGTCCGTCATTATACTTTGACACGTCAATGGAGCCGCCCGTCGGGAAGTCCGGATAGAGATGAAATTCCTCTCCTCGCAGATAGCTAATCGCAGCATCGCATATCTCACAAAAGTTGTGAGGCATAATCTTTGAATTGAGACCTACCGCAATACCTTCAACACCCTGCGCCAAGAGCAGCGGGAACTTGACGGGAAGCGTTATCGGCTCCTTGTTCCTGCCATCGTATGACATCTGCCACTCCGTCGTCTTGGGATTGAAGACTGTCTCCAAGGCGAATTTGCTCAACCTCGCCTCGATGTATCGCGGCGCGGCGGCGCTTGAACCAGTCAGGATATTACCCCAGTTTCCCTGTGTATCGATGAGCAGTTCCTTCTGTCCGAGCTGCACAAGGGCATCGCCGATTGACGCATCACCGTGAGGATGGAACTGCATTGTGTGACCCACGATGTTTGCCACCTTGTTATAACGACCGTCATCCATGCGCTTCATTGAGTGAAGGATGCGTCGCTGAACAGGCTTCAGGCCGTCCTCAATGTGAGGCACAGCGCGTTCCAGGATTACGTAAGAGGCGTAATCGAGGAACCAATTCTGATACATTCCGCTAAGATGATGCACTGCTGAGGCATCAAAACGGTTAATGGGATGATGTTCGTTTAGAGAGGTTTCGTTATTATCTATCGTGTCCATTAAATAATTTTATCTGACGGCTGGCATTGCCTTACCGGGCTTTCCTATGGCATGAAGTGTGATGTCAAAAATAAGTGTGCTGTAGGCAGGAACGTCTGTTGTTCCTGTTGTGTTATAACCTAAACGATACGGGATGCACAGTTCCCAACGGTCTCCCTCATGCATTTGCATTATTGCAGATGACATACCCACGACCATGTTTGACACTTTCATCTTTGCTGGCAGCATTGTCGTGAGGTCATAATCTCCATACCAACTGCTATCAAACTGGAATCCCTTTGGATAAGATACTGAAGGCATCAAGTGTCCACGGTAGTGTATCTGCACGGAGTCTGTATATTCAGGAGTCTCACTCACATTGGGTTCACCTGCTCCGTCGTAGAGAGGGGTTGACTCAAGCACACGAGCAATGACGTAATCCATCTGGGTACATTTCTCATCATTCACCTTTGAGAACACCCGTATCAACTTCCAGTTAGTCTTTCCTGCTGCTATACTGTCCTTAGCCTCCTGATAGCGAGCAGAGAAATATGTTTCGTTGCGCTGCTGCCAGTTCTCATACTCATTTACGGTATCATCGGATTCAGAGCATGATACCATCATACAGGGACTAAAGCACAAAAGTCCCCATGCCATCAAGACGGCATAGGAACTTTTCATTATTGTCTTTAAATTCTTCTTTATCATTGCAATTTCTTAAGCAAAGAGGTGATGGTGACCTGATCCTCAATGATGCCACGCAGGTCTGCGATGTTTACGCGCTCCTGCTCCATGGAGTCACGATGTCTGAGCGTCACGGTATTATCTTCAAGTGTCTGATGGTCCACAGTCACACAGAACGGTGTACCAATAGCATCCTGACGGCGATAACGCTTGCCTATCTGGTCTTTCTCCTCATACTTGCAGTTGAAATGGAACTTGAGTTCATCAATTATCTCGCGTGCCTTCTCTGGCAGTCCATCCTTCTTGGTCAGTGGGAACACAGCAAGCTTCACCGGAGCTAACGCTGCGGGCAGGTGCAACACCGTGCGTGTCTCGCCGTTCTCCAGCTTCTCTTCCTCAAAAGAGTGGCACATGATAGAGAGGAACATACGGTCAACACCGATGGATGTCTCTATGACATACGGAGTGTAAGACTCGTTCATCTCAGGGTCGAAGTACTTTATCTGCTTGCCTGAGAACTTCTCATGCTGAGACAGGTCGAAGTCGGTACGAGAGTGAATACCCTCCACCTCCTTGAAGCCAAACGGCATACGGAACTCAATATCAGTTGCGGCATTGGCATAGTGTGCCAACTTATCGTGGTCATGGAAGCGATAGTTCTCAGCACCGAAGCCCAGGTTCTGATGCCACTTCATACGCGTTTCCTTCCACTTGGCAAACCAATCCAACTCCGTACCTGGCTTGATGAAGAACTGCATCTCCATCTGCTCAAACTCCCTCATACGGAAGATGAACTGTCTTGCTACTATCTCATTACGGAACGCCTTACCAATCTGCGCAATTCCAAATGGAATCTTCATGCGCCCGGTCTTCTGCACATTGAGATAGTTCACGAAGATACCCTGTGCCGTCTCTGGTCTGAGATAAATCTTCATTGAGCTGTCAGCGCTGGCACCCATCTCTGTTGAGAACATCAGGTTGAACTGACGCACGTCGGTCCAGTTGCGTGTACCGCTGATAGGGCATACAATCTCCTCATCCAGAATGATTTGCTTCAGCATATCGAGGTCCATCTTGTTCATAGCCTCTGAATAACGAGCATGAAGGTTATCATACTTCTCCTGATTCTCCTTGACACGCGGGTTCGTAGCGCGGAACTGTGCCTCATCGAAAGCATCGCCGAACTTCTTCTGAGCCTTGGCTATCTCCTTGGCAATCTTGTCCTCGTACTTTGCCATCTGCTCCTCTATCAGCACATCTGCACGATAGCGCTTCTTAGAGTCACGGTTATCTATCAGAGGATCATTGAAAGCATCAACGTGGCCAGAGGCCTTCCATATCGTGGGGTGCATGAATATGCTGGAGTCAATGCCCACGATATTGTCGTGAAGCAACACCATTGACTGCCACCAGTACTGCTTGATGTTATTCTTCATCTCAACACCATTCTGGCCATAGTCATACACTGCGCCAAGTCCATCGTAAATTTCACTTGAAGGGAACACGAAGCCATACTCCTTACAGTGGCTTACTATCTTCTTAAATACATCTTCTTGTTGTGCCATTAGTTTATATTTGTTTATCTGTTGTTGCGAAACCTCAATAACCAATCTGCGCGAACCGCCAAAACGCAGTTACCAGTCGTTATTTAATCATCTCCGCAAAATTACAAAAAAAATCTCAAAGTATAGGGGAGAAAGAACGTAAAAACATGGATTGCTAATTATGAATTATGAATTATTAACAGTCCTCACTTCATATACCATGTATTATTCTTCTCAATCATCGGGACCGCTATCTCCTCCCTCGTGCTGTCAGCATAGTGGAGAGAGATGAATGCCGTATCGCCCTTAGCCCTCAAAGCCTTTACCTCTGTCAGGCCTCCATGCTCCTTGCCCTGCTGCTCTCTGAACATCTGTACGTTCAGTAGCATTTGCTCTTTATAGTCCTCCGGCACGGTATCTCCATGAAGCAAGCCTGCAAGAAAGCTCTCACAGTCACCGTGCAGTAACTGGTCATAATACGCCTTGGCAGCTTGCATCGCCATCTCCTCGCGGGATATTTCCTTCTTGCAGCCGCACAACAGCAGCGGTATGATAAATAATAGCAATCCGTGCCTCATCACTTACTTCTTACAAACACATTAATCGGCGAGCCTGTCAGCTTCCAATGCTCCCTTATCTGGTTCTCTATGAAGCGTTTGTAAGGCTCTTTCACATACTGCGGCAGGTTAGCATAGAAGATGAACGTAGGTATCTGCGTGTCAGGCACCTGCGTACAATACTTTATCTTTATGTACTTACCCTTTATGGATGGCGGTGGCGTAGCCTCTATGATTGGCAGCATCACTTCATTCAGCTTGCTTGTGCCAATGCGCATCTTGCGGTTCAGATATACCTCTTTGGCCGTCTCAAGCACCTTGAAGATTCTCTGCTTTGTAAGGGCAGAGGCAAAGATTATAGGGAAATCCGTAAACGGAGCCATTCGCTCGCGTATTGCATTCTCAAAAGTCTTGATGACTACCTGCGATTTGTCCTCCACCAGATCCCATTTGTTTACCACAACAACGAGGCTCTTGTTGTTCTTCTGTATCAGCTGGAATATATTCATATCCTGAGCCTCTATGCCTCTCGTGGCGTCTATCATCAATATGCAGACATCGCTATTCTCTATCGAGCGTATGGAGCGCATCACGCTATAGAACTCCAAATCCTCGCTCACCTTGTTCTTGCGTCGTATTCCCGCCGTGTCAACCAGATAGAAATCGAAGCCGAACTTGTCATAACGTGTGTAGATAGAGTCGCGCGTTGTTCCCGCAATGTCTGTCACAATGTTGCGCTCCTGACCTATGAAAGCGTTGATGATGCTTGACTTTCCCACGTTCGGTCTGCCTACTACGGCAAAGCGGGGGATGTTGACTTCCAGCTCATCTGGACTTTCCTTAGGCAGCTTATCGAGCACCATATCAAGCAAATCACCTGTACCGAATCCCGACAGTGCGCTGACACACATGGGATCACCCAAGCCGAGAGCATAGAAGTCGGCAGCATAGTATTGCTGCTCGTTGTTGTCGGTCTTGTTTGACACCAGTATCACGGGCAACTTAGAGCGTCGCAGTATCTGTGCCACGTCACTGTCAAGGTCCGTTACACCAGTCTGTACGTCAACAAGGAACAGCACAAGGTCGGCTTCCTCAGTCGCTATCTTCACCTGGTCGCGAATGGCGCCTTCAAACACATCGTCGCTATTCACCACCCAACCACCGGTGTCAACAACCGAGAATTCCTTTCCATTCCATTCACACTTGCCATACTGACGGTCACGCGTAGTGCCTGCCACGTCGCTTACAATGGCATGGCGTGTCTTCGTCAGACGGTTGAACAGAGTTGACTTGCCAACATTAGGCCTTCCTACTATCGCTACTAAATTTCCCATAATCTTCTAATGTACCATGTACCATTTACAATGTACAATTTATCATTTACAACACACAATTCATCTGATGCGATTGGAATTCAAATATCTAAATGGCCCAATGAAAATTGTACATGGTAAATGGTAAATTGTAAATTATGCATTACGTATTATACCCGAACTTTCCCAGTTCCTTGTCGCTGCTGCGCCAGTCCTTGTCCACCTTTACGAAGGTCTCCAGATATATCGACTTGCCGAAGAAGCGCTCAAGTGCCTTGCGTGCCTCAGTACCCACTTTCTTTATCGCTATGCCCTGATGGCCTATGATGATGCCCTTCTGCGAGTCACGCTCCACGAATATGGTCGCAGTGATGTGTATTGCCTTCTCCGTCTCCTTGAAGCTGTCACATCTCACCTCTACCGAATAAGGTATCTCTTTATCATAATAGAGGAGTATCTTCTCCCTGATGATTTCCGACACGAAGAAGCGTGCAGGCTTGTCAGTCAGCTGTTCTTTGTCGAAATAGGGCGGCGAGTCCGGCAACAGTTCCTTGATACGTTTCAGCAGCATATCGACTCCGAACTTATTCAGGGCCGACAACGGCAGTATCTCTGCATTGGGCAGCAGTGAGTGCCATCGCTCCACGAGCGCTCCCAGAGCCTTGTTCGTATCACCCTCCAAGGCATCGATTTTGTTTATCAGCAGTATGACGGGAATGGTCAGCTTCCCCACCTTCTCAAGGAAATCACGGTTCTTCTCGGGGTCTTCCACCACATCGGTCACGTACAGCAACACGTCTGCATCAGCCAGAGCCGACTCCGAGAAGTTCAGCATTGACTCCTGCAGCTTGTAGTTAGGCTTCAGCACTCCGGGCGTATCAGAGAACACTATCTGCATGTCATCCGTATTCACGATACCCATGATGCGGTGGCGTGTTGTCTGGGCCTTGAAGGTAGCAATAGAAATACGCTCACCAACCAATTGGTTCATGAGCGTACTTTTACCTACATTTGGATTGCCTACTATATTTACGAATCCTGCTTTATGCATCGTATCCCCACTTGTAATAGCTTGCACCATGAACAAATCCTGCGCCGAAGGCAGTGAATATCACATTGTCGCCTTTCTTCAGCTGCTTCTCAAAGTCCCATAGGGCAAGAGCAATAGACGCGGCGCTTGTGTTGCCATAGTGTTCTATATTCACCATTACCTTATCCATCGGGAATTCCAATCGCTTCGTAACGGCCTCAATGATTCTCATATTAGCTTCATGAGGCACAATCCACTTCACGTCTTCCTCCTTCAGGTTGTTGCGTTCCATTATCTTCTGCACGTCATCTGCCATAGAGGTCACGGCATAGCGGAACACTGTGCGTCCCTCCTGATAGATGTAGTGCATACGATGATCGACGGTATAGTGTGAAGCAGGGCATACAGAGCCACCAGCCTTCATGTGAAGGAATGGCAGGCCCAAGCCATCGGTTCTCAGGAACGAGTCCTGGAAGCCTACGCCTTCTTCCTCTGTTGCCTCCACCATTGCGCAGGCAGCGCCGTCGCCGAAGAGCACACATGTCTGACGGTCCTGATAGTCAGTCATGGATGACATCTTCTCTGCTGCCACAACGATTATCCTCTTGTATCGTCCACTCTGTATCATGGCCGATGCCAGATCCATAGTATAAAGGAAACCGCAGCAGGCGCAACTGACGTCAAAGCCGTGAGCATTCTTCATGCCCATCTTGCCGATGATGATAGACGCGTTGGAAGGAAAGCGATAATCGGGAGTCGTGGTAGCGCAGATGACGCAGTCAACCGTCTGTGGGTCAACGTCTGTCTTCCTAAGCAACTCACGCACAGCCTTTCTGCCCATGTAAGCAGAGCCGAGTCCCTCCTCGTTCAGTATGCGACGTTCCTTAATACCGACGCGTGTCAGTATCCACTCATCGCTCGTATCCACCATACGGGAGAGTTCCTCGTTCGTCAGGATATACTCGGGCACATAGCCGCCGATACCCGTGATAACTGCATTCTTCATACGTCCCTGTTGTTACTCTGCTTCAGCCACTTCGATAGCCTGCTTGCCGCGATACTGGCCGCAGGTAGGACATACCGTGTGGTAAACATAGTACGCACCACAGTTAGGACATACAGCCAGTGTAGGAGCTACTGCCTTATCATGGGTACGACGCTTGAGGGTACGTGTCTTGGATTGTCTTCTTTTAGGATGTGCCATAAT
>DEKQ01000064.1:16994-17125 GCA_002353975.1 Prevotellaceae bacterium UBA2718 | reverse complement strand
GAGCTCTACAAGCCATTCATCATCCGCAAGCTCATAGAGCGTGGCGTGGTGAAGACCGTGAAGAGTGCTAAGCGCATCGTTGACCGTCGCGAACCTATTATATATGATATCCTTGAGAACGTGATGAAGGG
>DEKQ01000064.1:15965-16984 GCA_002353975.1 Prevotellaceae bacterium UBA2718 | reverse complement strand
CCCGTGCTGCTCAACCGTGCCCCGACGCTTCACCGTCTCGGCATACAGGCCTTCCAGCCTAAGCTCATCGAGGGCAAGGCTATACAGCTGCACCCACTGGCATGTACCGCCTTCAATGCCGACTTCGACGGCGACCAGATGGCCGTACACCTTCCACTCTCTAACGAGGCAATCCTTGAGGCACAGATCCTCATGCTGCAGAGCCACAACATCCTGAATCCTGCCAACGGCGCTCCTATCACGGTGCCTTCTCAGGACATGGTGCTCGGTCTCTATTATATCACCAAGCTGCGCCCAGGCGCAAAGGGCGAGGGTCTGACATTCTACGGACCCGAAGAAGCCATCATCGCTTACAACAGCAAGAAGTGCGACCTGCACGCTCCTGTAAAGGTATTGGTAGATGATGTGGTTGACGGCCAGAAGGTGCGTCACATGGTGGAGACCTCTGTAGGACGTGTCATCGTCAATGGTCTCGTGCCCGAGGAGATGGGATATGTCAACGACGTCATCTCAAAGAAGTCTCTGCGTGACATCATTCAGAACGTAATCAACCTCGTCGGATTTGCCCGTGCGTGTGAGTTCCTTGATGGTATCAAGAACCTCGGCTATCGTATGGCATACCTTGCAGGTCTGTCCTTCAACCTTGACGACATCATCATACCGCCAGAGAAGGAGGAAGTAATCGCCAAGGGTAATGCCGACGTGGCTCAGATCACTGAGAGCTACAACATGGGCTTCATCACAGACCAGGAGCGTTACAACCAGGTCATCGACACATGGACCCACGTCAACAACGACATCGGTAACATCCTGCTTAAGGAGATGACTGAGGCCGACCAGGGATTCAACGCCGTATTCATGATGCTTGACTCCGGAGCCCGTGGTTCTAAGGACCAGATTAAGCAGCTCTCCGGTATCCGTGGACTGATGGCAAAGCCTCAGAAGGCCGGCGCCGACGACCGTGGTACCATTGAGAACCCTATCCTGTCAAACTTCAAGGAGGGTATGTCAGTGCTGGA
>DEKQ01000064.1:0-15893 GCA_002353975.1 Prevotellaceae bacterium UBA2718 | reverse complement strand
GCCGATGCCGGTTACCTCACACGTCGTCTCGTGGATGTTTCTCACGATGTTATCATCACTGAGGACGACTGCGGCACATTGCGTGGCCTCACCTGCACGGCCATCAAGAATGGTGATGACGTCATCTCCAGCCTCTATGACCGTATCCTTGGCCGTGTCAGCGTTCACGATGTCACCAATCCTCACACCGGTGCCCTCATCTGTCCGGCAGGCGAGGAGATCAACGAAGCCCGTGCCAAGGCCATCGAGGACGCAGGCATTGAGTCTGTTGACATTCGTTCCGTGCTTACCTGCGAGTCGCGTCAGGGGGTCTGCAAGAAGTGCTATGGCCGCAACCTGGCTACCCAGCGCATGGTTCAGAAGGGCGAGGCCGTCGGTGTCATTGCCGCTCAGGCCATTGGTGAGCCTGGTACACAGCTTACCCTCCGTACGTTCCACGCCGGTGGTATCGCCGGTGGTGCGGCTGTCAATGCCAACATCAAGTGTAACTATGAGGAGGCAAAGATTGAGTTTGATGAGCTCCGCACTGTGCCATTCACCGAGAAGGACGATGCTACGGGCGGCGATGTGAAGTGCGAAATGGTAGTCAGCCGTCTGTCTGAGTGCCGCTTCATTGACCAGAATACCGGCATCGTGCTCTCTACCGTGCCTGTGCCTTACGGCTCTTCGCTCTACTTCAAGAGCGGCGATGTGGTGAAGCGCGGCGACGTTATAGCCAAGTGGGATCCGTTCAATGCCGTCATCGTCACGGAGTTTGCAGGTAAGATACGCCTCAATGACTTCGTTGAGGGCCAGACCTACAAGGCTGAGACCGATGATTCTACTGGTATGACCGAGCACATCATCATTGAGTCTAAGGATCGCTCTATGATACCTACCCTCGACATCTTGGGTACCAACGGCGAGGTTCTGGGCACCTATAACCTCCCTGTTGACGGTCACATAGCAGTATTCGATACCGACAACAAGCTGAAGAAGAAGGTCAGCACCGGTGAGACCCTCGTTAAGATACCACGTTCCGCAGCCCGCGCCGGCGACATCACCGGTGGTCTGCCACGTGTCACAGAGCTCTTCGAGGCCCGCAACCCATCCAACCCTGCTGTTGTCAGCGAGATTGATGGTGAGGTGTCTATCAATCCTCAGCTCAAGCGTGCCAACCGCGAAATCACCGTTACCTCTAAGACTGGTGAGCAGCGTAAGTACCTCGTGCCTACATCCAAGCAGCTGCTGGTTCAGGACCGCGATGCCGTGCGTGCCGGAACGCCGCTCTCTGCTGGTGTCATCACGCCTAACGACATCCTCCAGATCAAGGGTCTGACAGCCGTTCAGGAGTACATCGTCAACGAGGTGCAGGACGTTTACCGCCTGCAGGGTGTGCGCATCAACGACAAGCACTTTGAGATTATCGTGCGCCAGATGATGCGTAAGGTTCAGATCAACGAGCCTGGCGACACCTGCTTCCTTGAGAGCGACATCGTCGATAAGCTCGACTTCCGCGAGGAGAACGACCGCATCTGGGGCAAGAAGGTTGTCGTTGACGCCGGTGACTCAGAGAATCTCCACCCGGGACAGATCGTCACCGCCCGTAAGCTGCGTGACGAGAACGCCTTCCTCAAGCGCCGTGACCTCAAGCCGGTAGTGGTTCGCGATGCCGTGCCTGCCACATCTACACAGATCCTGCAGGGTATCACGCGTGCCGCACTCCACACGAAGAGCTTCATGTCAGCCGCTTCCTTCCAGGAGACGACGAAGGTGCTCAACGAGGCAGCCATCCGCAGGAAGAGCGACTACCTGCAGGGCATGAAGGAGAACGTAATCTGCGGTCACCTCATCCCAGCCGGAACAGGTTTGCGCGAGTTTGAGAAGATCATCGTAGGCTCACGTGAAGACATGGACCGCAAGGTGATGAGCCGCCAGAACGTCTTTGAGTACAGAAACTAAGAGCATCCGCTCTAAGTAGGAATATAAATCTTATCTGCCGTGAATTTTGCATCATCAGCAAAATTCACGGCATTTTTTTTGCTGTTCAATAAATAATTTGTAATTTTGCAGCGGAAGGATGTCAGATAATTATGGTTTCCCTTCTGTCACCCCTAACATAGGTAGTTATGGAGAAAAACGAAGTTATAGACGGTATTAAACGTGTGGCAATGAAGACATTGCCCCCAGGTAGCACCTTGTTCTTATATGGCTCAAGGGCACGTGGCGATTTCCATGACGGCTCTGACTGGGATTTGCTTATTCTTTTGGATAAGCGGGCATTGGATGCTGCCGACTATGGTGTTACCTATCCTTTCAGAGAATATGGATGGGAGATAGGGGAAGAGATGAATCCCTCTCTTTATACGAAAAGTCAATGGGATGCCTGGACTTACCTTCCTTATTACAAAAATGTAGAACGTGATAAAATAGTATTACTATGAGCCTGAATGATGACGAGCGCAGGATTATCGTAAGTCTTGAACTTGATAAAGCCAATAAAACGATGGAGCAAATCCCTGAATTGCGGAAACTGGGATATTGGGACAATATAGCCAACAGACTTTACTATGCTGTTTTCCATGCGGTGAATGCTCTGCTGATAAATGACGGTCATCCTGTAAACACTCATCGTGGTGCCATATCATTATTTGGGAATTACTACATACGTACGGGAATTTTCAGTTCAGAAGACGGAAGGCTCTATTCAGACCTGCAAGTTATGAGAAATAACAGTGACTATAACTGTTCGTTTTCAGCAACACAGCAGGAAATAGAACCGATGATAGAGCCTGCACAAAAACTTATCACTAAAATTGCCAACTTCATCTCTGGAAACAACTAAGTACATAGGATATCTTCGTATCCTTTGCCGTGAATTTTGCACCATCAGCAAAATTCACGGCAATTTTTTTTGCTATTTAATAAATAATTCGTAAATTTGCAACGAAGTTTGGAGTGTCCGGAGTCTCATGCTCACGCACACAGATACAACTTCAAGACATCTTATTTACTCGACTTTCCGGTACGAACTGCGACCTCGAACCAAGGAGACTTAGCGAGTAATTCAATATACAGGTGGAGTTTGCACTACAAGTGCAGACGTTCCATTAGTATATTGAGGCTGTCGCAGGCCTGTACCGGATAATGGAAGGGTCTGCGCTTTTTTTGTGTATATACACACATCAGGGCCAGTTGCTTCCCTAATGACACAGCAGGTATGCACATTTCTAAATCAAATCTAAATACAAACTTAAAATTATTATTATGAGAAAACTACTCAAATCTATGAAAACGCTCCTCATAGCAGCAGGACTGCTCGTGGGGACAAACAGTGCGTGGGCAGACGACTACACGTGGAATTTTCAAAACACTACAACATGGACGACAGCAAAGATTGCAACAGGTAGTGCCGTGAATTTGGCAACAGACGGTGAAGCACCTGAAGGTGACGAACCGTATGTGACTTTCACGTTTGCAGGAGCAGATGATTATGGAGCAGAGATAAAATACAATGCTGCCTCAAAATCTGTTACCGGCACAAATCTTTGGTATGCTTATAATGGTAACATCAGTGAAAACAACGTGTCAATAGTTGTGCCAAATAACAAGCAAGTTACTTTCAACTTGTTAATTGGCTCGAATACCCGTCCTACCCGCTATCATCTCTCAAATGAAGATTCTGATACCAATCATGACATTACTTCTGGCAACTTGGTATATAGTAACACGACAGGCAGTGATGTGACGGTAACAGTATGGGCAACTAATACTCGTAGGACTTCTGGAACAACAACTACATTGCAGAACGGTATAGTCAGCATCGTCCTTGGCGATATTACCTATCAATACACCATCAATGCTGTAGCGAATATCGGTGGCGTTGAGACAGTCGTTTCTACTATTGCCTCAGCCCGTGTAGCTCCTTCCGCCACATATTCCGCCTATGCTTCTAAGTATGTTTTGTACAATGGTGCTTACTATGAGTTGGACGATGCAGAAAATGCCAATCTTACTGGCTATAAGGCAACCTATACGATGGAATCGGATGGCGAGATAAAGAAGATTAACTACAAGGCTGCTACCGATGTGGTTTTCTTCGGTGAATGGGAGAAAGCAACACAGTCAATCAGTAATAGTGGATATTACACGAGTTCGGAGTCTTCCAACTATTCAGGTGGTTTCATCAAGGCTGTTCAGGGTAATGCTGGTAGAAATATACATCAAGCATTTACTATTGCTACCGCTGGCAAGTATCTTATCACCATGCCTTACAACAATGATAATGCTTCTGCTCGCCAGTATGTCCTGTATTTAGACGGTACAGCGGAGGCGAATAAATTAGAGACAAACAGTGTTCCGGCTAAAACAAGTGGTGTATTTACCCAGGTGGTGGAACTGACTGCGGCCAGCCATACCATCTACTTGATGGAAAACGGGGCATCACTTACTCCGAAGTTCGATTATCTGAAAGTAACGCCAGCCACCTTCACCCTTGCTTCTGGCGAGGCTCAGCGCGTGACATTCCACAATGCGGGCTCTGGTGCTGCCAATGACGAAAACTACAAGTTCAATGTCTATAACGGCAGCGAAAAGGTTGGTGAGATGCGCGCCGACTGGTGGTGTGATGTTGTTGGAGGCAATGGGAATTTCACCAATCCTTACCTGTATTCTGCTGACGGCGGTGTCACAGAGGGACCAAATGTCTGGGCATCTTACCTAACAGACATGCAAGATGCTGACTGCGACTTCACAGTGTCTTACACAAACGGTAGTTTATATATAATAGGTACTATGACGAAAGGCAACGACATCTATTACGTGAACTACACCAAGACAGGTTTGACTGGCGACGTGGCTGTTTATCTCTATGGCAAGAATGCTACGCTGAGCAATATCGCAACAAGTTCTACCGATGTCAACACCACGTATGTTGGTCCTTCAAATGCCGTTACCGCAGAAATCACCTCTGCTGGTGCAGCAACATTCGTAAGCAACTATGCTCTTGACTTTACTAACGTAGAGGACTTACAGGCATATATTGCTACGGCACAGAATGGTGCAAGCATTACATTTGACCAGGTAACAGGTGCTGTGCCTGCTAATACTCCTCTGCTGCTGAGGGGCACAACTGCCAATATCCCTGTAGCGGCAAGTGCAGAGGAAGTTGGTAATAACCTGCTCGTAGCCGGAACAGGCGCAGCAGTAGCAAGCGAGGATAACGGAAAGTATAACTTCATACTGAACAAGATTGACGACGTTGTAGGCTTCTATAAGGCCGCAAGTCAGACCGTAGCATCTAACCGTGCTTACCTGAGTCTCAGCGATAATCCATTCCCTGGCGGTGGTGCTAAGAGCGTGACGATGATATTCAACGGTGAGACGACAGGCATCACTACCGTTGCTGCTCCGGCAAGCAAGGCCGTAGTGAAGGGCACCTATAACATGCAGGGTCAGCGCGTGCAGAACCCATCGAAGGGTCTCTACATCGTGGACGGCAAGAAAGTAGCAATTAATTAAGAAACCTCTAAAAAAGATATAGCAATATGAAAAAGGAATATATTATGCCGCTCATCTATGTGCATGAGCTGAAACCCGCATCACAATTGATGTATGCAAGCGAGGTTCATAATGAGGATGCTCAAGGCCCTGGCCTCGGCAAGAGTGGCTGGGACTGGAGTGATGATGAGCCTGAAGAGCTAGATTATTAAGAATAGGCTGCACGGCCATTCCCATGTGGGTGTAGCTGTGCAACGTCAGTAACATTCCCTGCACCGTGTTGTGCGGTGTATGGGGAGTGATTCAAAATAGTTTTTTGTTACAGTCGCCGTTCTGCGGCTTGTTAGCCTGCGGTGGCGGCGGCTGAACATAGTTTTTTGTAAGTAAGTCGTGTCCCCAGTCTGTGATGGATGTAGGGACCCGGGTAAAGAATTTGAAATAATTGTGAAAGTGGCGACCTGTCCGTGAGGATGGGCCGCCACTGTTGTAAAAGGGTGGGGAAGGACAGAAATTAATATAATTAAGATAATTTTTCCATGTGGAATATGGGACTTTCAAACATAAATTCCCAAGAATTGTCCATGAATTAATCATTGAAGTGGCGAGCCCACGTCCCCCGTTGTTTGCATACTCTTTTGTTGGTCTCACGCCGCATGGCTAATTATTCTAATTATAATAATTTCTGTCCCTTCTTCTTGTCGTTAATTCCCGTCTCTGGGGGACTGACAAAATGGCAGTCTGAAACGGTTTGATAATCAGCGCGTTGCAATAGTAGGTCTTTTAGGGTGTAAAAGACCTACTATTAGGGTGTAAAAGACCTACTATTACCGAGTAAAAGACCTACTATTAGGACGCAAAACATCTACTGCCATTTTGGCAGAGTGTGGTGAGGGATTTTCGAAATCATTTTTGCGTAAATAAAAAAAAAGTCGTAACTTTGCGGCGATTAGACCCCATCTATAGTTATGAAATATCCTATTGGCATTCAGAATTTCGGCGAGATACGCCGCGACGGCTATGCATACGTTGACAAGACGTCGCTGATGTGGAAGATGGTGGACGGGGGTAAGTACTACTTCCTTTCGCGTCCGCGCCGTTTCGGCAAGTCGCTTCTGCTCAGCACGATTGAGGCTTTCTTCTCTGGTGAGCGGGAGCTGTTCCGCGGACTCTATGTTGATGGCGTAGAGTGGGATTGGGTGCGCCACCCCATCATGCACCTCGACCTGAATACAGGGAAATATGACACTCCGGAAGCCCTTGACAATATGCTTGAGGAATTCCTTTCAAGGCAAGAGGCTCTCTATGGAAGCAATGAGTACGAGCGGAGCTATAGCCTGCGGTTTCAGGGCGTAATCCGTCGTGCCTTCGAGAAGACGGGGCTTCGCGTAGTCATTCTTGTGGATGAGTATGACAAGCCTATGCTTCAGGCCATAGGCAACGATGAGCTGCAGCAGGAATATCGCAGCACTTTGAAGGCTTTCTATGGAGCCCTGAAGTCCAGCGACCGCTACATCCGCTTTGCATTCCTTACGGGCGTGACGAAATTCGGCAAGGTGAGCGTGTTCAGCGACCTGAACAACCTGGAAGACCTCTCGATGCTTCCACAGTATGGCACCGTCTGCGGAATATCTGAAGAGGAGCTCCGTATGAACTTTGACGAAGGTGTCGGCGAACTGGCGGCGGCTAACGACATGACCAAAGATGAGTGCTATGCCCGCTTGAAGCGCGATTTCGACGGCTACCATTTCAATATGGAGTGTCCCGGCGTGTATAATCCGTTCAGTCTCTTGAATACGCTGAAAAACAGGCACTTCAACGACTACTGGTTTGAGACGGGCACGCCATCGTTCCTCGTATATCAACTGAAGACGACGGGTTATCCGCTGGATGCTATGACTACGGAGGAACTCTCCGTCGATACACTCAACAGCATCGACATCATGGACAAGAACCCCTTGCCGCTGCTCTATCAGAGTGGGTACCTGACGCTGAAGGAGTATGACAAGGAGTTTGATTCCTATATACTCGGATTTCCCAACCAGGAGGTAGAGCACGGTTTTATCAAGTATCTACTCCCATTCTATACCCCAAAGACAACAAACAAGTCTTCGTACTCCATTGCTCAGTTTGTAAAGGATGTGAGGAAGGGCGATGCCGAGGGTTTCATGCAGCGCCTGGAGGACTTCTTTGCTACAGGCGACTATCAGGTGATGGGCAATATGGAGATATATTTCCAGAACACGCTCTACGTATTCTTCCGTCTTCTGGGCTTCTATGTGGATGTAGAGCGCCGCACCTCGCGTGGACGTATTGACGTGGTGATGCAGACCCCGGACTTTGTGTATATCCTTGAACTCAAAATCAATCAGACTGCCGCCGCAGCCCTTCAGCAGATAGAGGAGAAAGACTATGCGCTGCCCTTCGCTAATGACACGCGTCGCTTGTTCAAGATAGGTGTCAATTTCTCGACGGAGACAAAAATGATTGATGACTGGAAGGTGGTGTGAGCCACATCTCGTGAGTAATACAGCGAAACAGTTTAGAAGGTGACAGTAGGCGAAAGCCGAAAACATGAGAAGAAGATGAACGAAAAGAATTATGACAAGGTGCTGCTGATGCTGCTGCTTGTGGTTTTGTCGCAGATGTCATGCCTGGTGGCGATGGCACAGGGTGTCTATGAATTTCCTGAAGATGTAAAGCCCCTTATAGAGACGCGATGGTCGCAGGGACCTCCTTTCAATGCGCTGTGTCCCACGATAGAGCGTGAGGACGGTGTGCGTATGCCTATGCCGGCGGGATGTGGTCCTGTGGCTATGGCGCAGATAGTGAACTATCACCGATACCCGTCCATGAGTCCTGACGGGGAGTATGAGTATGAATGGCGGCGGATGTTCAGGAGTCTGAAGCCCGGGCTGCTTGAGTCGGAGCTGGTGTCTGTGGCCAAGCTGCTCAGCGACTGCGGCGTATCCAGCTTTACGGATTATGGCGAGAAGGGAAGCGGCACATCAATCTCGTTTGTGATGGGGGCAATGAAGCGATTGTTCCGATATAGCAATGAGATGAGCATGTATGACCGCAGCTCCTTTATGACGCCTGAGCGTGACAGCCTCTTTCGGCAGCTCATCTTTACGGAGCTGAAGGCAGGAAGACCCGTCGTATATCAGGGATTCAAGGACAAGAAAAACGGGCATCTGTTCATCATCGACGGATGTAAGAAGAGTAAGGTGCACGTCAACATGGGCTGGGGCGGTTATATGGACGGGTATTATGACCTGGACGATATAGCCGGATATAATGAATTGCAGTGCCTGCTTGTGGATGTGGCAGACAGCTGCTATCACGCAGAAACGGCAGAGGTGGCGGTAAGCACCCCCGGCAGCCTGGGAAGCCAGTTGACCCCGCATGACAGAAAGACCGTGCGCCACATAAAACTGAGCGGCAAGATGGACAAGAGTGACATTGCCGTATTGCGCGACATGATACGCACGGGGATGCTGCGCACGGTGAATATGGAGGATGCTGACATGGATGAGTTGCCCGACTCTGCTTTTTTTGAGTGCACATACCTGTCACACTTCGTCGGCCCGAGAAACCTGGAACGAATAGGGAATATCGCATTTCGTGGTTGCACTAACCTGAACTATGCCATATTCCACGAGGGGTTAGTCAAGGTGGGTATCGGAGCGTTCAGCGGATGCGTGAACCTGCTTGGCATTCATCTTCCCAGTACTACGGTGACGATATCTCACGGCGCATTTAATTCATGCATCGCATTGCTGACGGTGACGGTTCCTGAAGGTGTGAAGAGCATGGGCAACTATGTCTTTGCACATTGCAGGCATTTGTATTCCGTCAATTTGCCAAAATCCCTGCAACTCGTCGGCAAGGGAATTTTCCAGGACTGTAAACGCCTGAGCCAGATACGCCTTAATCCTGATAATCCGCACATCTATATTGATGGGAACAATGAATTGATACAAAGGTGACATAAGGCGAAAGATGGAACAATAATGTGAAAAAAAAGACCATTTGATGTGTGTTATTTCAAAGATTATTTGTAACTTTGCACGCGGTTTTGCGTTTGCACCCATATTGGGTGCGTACGGAGAACAGGTTGCAAGGATATAAATACCCCATCAAATAATACAGAAAATGAGAAAGAACAGACTATTGTTCCAGGCTTGCGCCATAGCAATGCTTGCCTTGGGATTTCTGTCGTCCTGCATCAGGGACGAGGCTCCCAATATGGAATGTGACATTGAGACAATGTGGATAGAAGGCGCTGAGTATGAGCCGTACTTCTATGATGCCAACGCAATGAAGAAGGCGGTGCTCTCTACGGAGGACAATCTCACGTTCACCGTGCGCTCGCTCGTCCTGTTGCCAAAGCAGATGGCAGTGCACTTCACGCTCACCCCGGGTGCAAAAATTTCTCCTGAGAACGGCTCCGTGCAGGATTTCTCTAACGGCGACGTGACCTACACCGTTACCGCAGAGGACGGCACGACGACACGCACATACCGTGTGGGCTTCAGAGAGGCATCACGGATGGTCACCAACAGAGTCAACAGCTTTGAGGACTATGAGGAGGTGCGCTATGCCTATAGCCAGATATACTACCATCGCTTCCTTGAGGTGACCAGTACCGGCGAGAAGCTGAACAATGTCTGGGCTTCAGGCAATGAGGGCTTCTGCATGTCTATGCTCGGCAGAGGACAGGTAAGTCCGGAGGAGTTCCCTACCTCCTCTGACCCCAATGGCCGCACAGGCCGCTGCGTGAAGCTGCAGACGCTCAGCACGGGTGACCTGGGCAGGTCCGTCAAGCGCCCCATTGCTGCAGGCAACCTCTTCATGGGCCGGTTCAACGTAATACATTCTCTTACCAACTCATTGAAAGCAACAGAGATGGGAATACCGTTCACCGCTGAGCCTGTCAGGGCTACGGGCTACTACAAGTACACGCGCGGTGAAGAGTTCACTGGTGGCGATAGCCAGGTGATACCGGGTCGTCTGGACGAGGCCGACATCTATGGCGTGCTCTACCGTAACAAAGATGAGAACGGTAATGCCGTGATGCTCAACGGCGGCAATGTGCTCAGCAGCCCTTACGTGGTGCGCAAGGCACGCGTGGCATCCCTGCCTCCTACGAAGGAGTGGACCCTCTTTGACATGACATTCGAGGGCGATGAGGAGATAGACCAGGAGCTGCTGGCAAACCAGGGCTACAACCTGGCCATCGTATTCTCATCGAGCAAGGGCGGCGCTGCCTTTGAGGGAGCCATCGGCAGCACGCTGTACATAGACGACGTGGTGCTTTCAGTAAAGAATAAGGAGGAATAAAGAAGATGAAAAAGACTATATACAACATCATAGCAATAGCAATCGTGGCAGTGCTGATGCCTGCCCAGGCGGTGGCCGGCAATCTCATGGACAGTCTCCAAATGAAAGTCCGTGTGGGCTACAACATCGGCGGAACGGCCCCAATACCGCTGCCCAATACCATTCGCAGCATAGACAGCTATAAGCTCACGCCGTCAATAATGGTGGGAATAGATTGGGAGCACCCCTTCAACAGCAGTTGGGGACTCATGGCCGGGGTGCGTATAGAGAACAAGGCAATGAAGGGCACTGTAACCACCAAGGCTTATCACATGGAGCTGGTGCGTGGCAGCAGCGTGATGGACGGCCTCTTCACAGGTACAGTGGAGCAGAAGGTGACGGAATGGATGCTCACCATCCCCGTGGAGGCTACGCTGAACGTGAGCCGCGTAGTGAAGCTGAAGTGCGGTCCTTACCTCTCCGTGCTCTACAACAAGCGATTTGACGGCATAGCCTCTAACGGCTACCTGCGTCAGGGCACCGCTACCGGACCGAAGATCCTCATAGGCGACAAGGAAGGCGAGTGGGCCACATACGACTTTAGGGACAACATGCGCACGCTGCAGTTCGGATGGGCCCTCGGTGCCGACTTCAATGTAGGACGCCGCTGGGGACTCTCAGCCGACCTGAACTGGGGTCTCACCGGCATCTTCAAGGGAGACTTTAAGACCGTGGAGCAGACGCTGTTCCCCATCTATGGCACCATAGGAGCCTTCTACATACTGAAATAGTAGCGGCTCCATAACGACGCGATAAAATATGAAAACATATTAAAAAGAACCCGAAAGTCTTGGTGCTTTCGGGTTTTTTCTGTAATTTTGTCGCAGTAAACTATAAACAATATACACTAAATCTATGACAGACTTGACAGGAAAGATAGCCGTCGTGACGGGCGGCACGGGTGTGCTGGGCAGCAATGTGGCTATGGGCCTGCTGCAGGCCGGCGCAAAAGTTATGGTAATCGGTTCGCGCGATGAGACCGTCGCGGCGGCGCTTGAGAAGCTGTCGCCCTACGGCGAGGTGAAGGGACTGGCGTGCAATATGCTGGATCCTAAGGCATCGGTGACGGCCCGCGACAAGGTGATGGCAGAGTGGGGGAGGATAGACATCCTCGTGAATGCTGCCGGCGGCAACGTGCCCGGAGCGACGGTGATGGATGACCAGTCCATCTTTGACGATATGAAGCTGGAGGACCTGCACCGCGTCATAGACCTCAACCTGTGGGCTACGATATATCCCTGCCTCATCTTCGGCAAGGTGATGGCAGAGCAGAAGAGCGGCTCCATCATCAACGTCTCGTCTATGGCTGCTTACGACTCGCTGACGCGCGTCATGGGTTACTCCATAGCCAAGGAGGGTGTCAACGCGCTGACGAAGTGGCTGGCGCAGGAGATGGCGATAAAGTATTCGGAGAAGATACGCGTCAACGCCATCGCGCCGGGCTTCTTCATAGGCAACCAGAACCGCAAGGCCCTGCTCAACGATGACGGCACATACACCGAGCGCAGTCACAAGGTGATCAACAAGACACCGATGCGACGCTTTGGAGACATCACGGAGCTGAACGGCATGGTGAATTTCCTGTGCTCTGACGAGGCATCGTTCATCACAGGCACGATAATACCGATAGATGGAGGATTCTCTGCTTTCTCAGGAGTTTAGGGTAATGCAAAATTAATAATGCAGAATTCAAAATTAATAATTTGTTGAAGAGTCTGCGATACCATCGCAGACACAATTAGTCCCAAGATATGGAAAGAACATGGCGCTGGTTCGGCAAGAACGATAAGATAACACTGGCGATGCTCAAGCAGATAGGCGTGGAGGGCATCGTGACCGCCCTGCACGACGTGCCGCTGGGCGAGGTATGGACGCGTGAGAAGATACGCGACCTGAAGGAATACATAGAGAGTTACGGTATGCGATGGTCTGTGGTGGAGTCGCTGCCCGTGACGGAGACGATAAAATATGGCGGCCCCGACCGCGATGAACAGATAGAAATCTATAAGGAGTCGCTTGCCAATCTGGGCAAGGAGGGCATACACTGCGTGTGCTACAACTTCATGCCAGTGCTGGACTGGGCACGCACGGACCTGCTCCACGACAATCCTAACGGCTCAAGCAACCTCTACTTCAACTGGGCGGAGTTTGCATACTTCGACATCTACATCCTGCAGCGTAAGGGCGCCAAGGAGGAATGGCAGGCCATAGCCAACGGTAATGGTGGCAATGTGTCGAAGGCCATCAAGGGGCGCGACCTGATGGCAGAGGTAGAGGAGTATCGCAAGCAGATGACTCCGGAGAAAGATCACGACCTGGTAGATACGATAGTCATCAAGACCCAAGGCTTCGTGAGCGGTAATTTCAAGGAAGGCGACGAGAAGCCGGTGGAGCTGTTCCGTCAGTTGTTGGCACTCTATGACGGCGTGACGAAGGAGAAGCTGCAGGAGAACATGAAGACATGGCTTGAGGCCATCATGCCTATCTGCGATGAGTATGACATCAATATGTGCATACACCCCGATGATCCGCCGTTCCCCATACTCGGTTTGCCCCGCATATTGAACTGTGACGAGGACATAAAGACCTTCCTCGAAGCTGTGCCAAACCCGCATAACGGCCTCACATTCTGTGCCGGAAGCCTGTCGGCAGGCGGACACAACGACATCACAGAGCTGGCAAAGAAGTATCATTCACGCACACACTTTGTGCACTTGCGCTCGTGCCACATCTTCCCCAACGGCGACTTTACGGAGGCAAGCCATCTGGGTGGGCGTGCCGACCTGGTGGAGCTGGCGCATATCTTTGAGCAGGAAGAGCAGGCACGCATCAAGGAGAAGGGCGCAGACAGCCCTACGGCACTGCTGCCGATGCGCGTGGACCACGGCATGACCATGCTGGGCGACGAGGACAGGGGCTACAATGCAGGCTATTCCTTCCTCGGACGCATGTTTGCGCTGGGTCAGGTGCAGGGTATAATAGCTGCCGTTGACAAGGAACTCGGCATAAAATACCATCAGCCGGGCTTCTTTGACTGACGAAAAATGAGAGGGCAGCATTCGATTTGTCATATATAATATAATAAGGTATATCATATTGAAATGGAATTTCGGCACTCCCCCTCAGTGGGGTTGCAACACAAACTGCTAACCTAAACAAACTAAAAGTAATGATGAAAAAGAGCATCCTAACCCTAATACTCGCAGTGCTGTCGGCGGTTACGGCTTTCGCTCAGCAGGATGCGTGGAACACTGTTTACAAGGAGATAGACAGTCGCATCAAGGCTCCTACGTTCAAACAGAAGACATACGTGGCTGCCGTAAAGGCTAAGAATGCTGCGAAGAAGAACCAGCAGATTATCAATCAGGCCATCGCCAAGTGCTCAAAAGGCGGTGGCGGTACCGTGGTGATACGCCCCGGCAAATACATGACCGGTCCCATCACCATGAAGAGCAATGTGAACCTCCGCGTGGAAGAGGGTGCAGAGCTGGTATTCGCCTTTGACCGCTTGCTCTATCCGCTCGTATATACGCGCTGGGAAGGTCTGGACCTGTGGAACTACCAGCCGTGCGTGTATGCCATAGACTGTAAGAACATTGCCCTGACAGGAAAGGGAGCCATCAACGGTAACGGCTCTGACGGCGACATCGCTGCCGACGGTACGGTGAAGAAAGAGGGCAACTGGTGGTACATGAAAGGCCTGAAGCAGCACGGATTCCACGAGGGAGTGGATGAGTGGCAGGGTACTGCCAAGAAGGGTACACGCGCTGAGCTGATTAAGATGTCGGACAATAACGTGCCCGCAGCAGAAAGAAAGTTCGGCAAGGGCAAGGGGCTGCGCCCGCAGCTGGTGAACTTCGTAAGGTGCGAGAACGTGCTGATAGAAGACGTGCGTCTGCTCAACTCGCCGTTCTGGGTCATACACCCCCTGTTCTGTAAGAACCTCATCGTGCGCGGCGCGTATATATATAATGAGGGACCTAACGGTGACGGATGCGACCCTGAATCGTGTGAGGACGTGCTCATAGAGGGCTGCACTTTCCATACCGGAGACGATTGTATAGCGCTGAAGAGCGGACGCAACGGCGACGGACTGCGCGCCAATGTGCCCTGTAAGAACGTCATCGTGCGCAAGTGTAAGATGGAAGACGGCCACGGGGGTGTGGTGATAGGCTCTGAGATAAGTGGCGGAGCGGACTATGTGTTTGCCGAAGACTGTGAGATGGACTCACCAAACCTGGACCGCGTGCTGCGTATCAAGACAAACACCTGCCGCGGCGGCATCATACAGAACATATTCATGCGTAACATCAGGGTGGGGCAGTGTGCCGAAGCCGTGATGCGTATCAACCTCGTATATGAGCCAAACGAGATAGCAGAGCGCGGACATATACCAACCGTGCGCAACGTGTTCATGGAGAATGTCACGTGTAAGAAGTCAAAGTATGGCATTCTGGTGAACGGCCTGGACGAAGAGGACCGCGTGTATAATATCAACATCAAGAACTGTCGCTTTGACGGTCTTACCGCAGAACCGCTCTATAAGACCGGCAAGAGCCATGACATCAACATAGAGAATCTGACAGTTTCAACTCTGAAGAAATAAGAAAAACGACATAGAATAATTACTAAAAGACCCTTTTGGATGTTAAACAATCTTAAAATAGCATTCAGGAGGGACTCTTTTTGTATTAATAATTAGGTGGTATGGGGAAAAAGCAGTACCTTTGCACCCGCAAAATTATGGCCCTATAGTGTCTGGATGACAGTTTAGTGCCGTTTTTGTAGGCTAAATAAGTAAGAAGTAGGCCGGCTAAAGTATTGAAATCGAACAAAATAAAATATATTAATCAAAAAAAGTAAAACAAAATGCCTACAATTCAACAATTGGTAAGAAAAGGCAGAAAGGTACTTGTGGACAAGAGCAAGTCACCAGCTTTGGACTCATGTCCTCAGCGTCGTGGTGTGTGCGTGCGTGTGTACACAACTACCCCTAAGAAGCCTAATTCGGCTATGCGTAAGGTAGCCCGTGTTCG
>DEKQ01000107.1 GCA_002353975.1 Prevotellaceae bacterium UBA2718 | reverse complement strand
GTTTTTTTAGTCAAAAGTGATTTTCGCACCTTCAAAAATTCGCATTTTTTTGGACCGAGGAAGTCTGAGCTCGCGTATAACGCACGAGAGAGCACGAATACCTAAAACGCTAAGTATCAGGTATTTGACGCGTTTCACGTCAAATATCAGGCACGAAAACCGACAAAAAGGGTCCAAAAACGGGGTAAAAGACCTACTATTACCCTCTAATAGCATTGCCACAACATCTTGCGGAGTTGCAATCAGACCCTAAAAGACCTACTATCACACCCCAAAATTGCAATGCCGACATTGCAATTCCGCGTTTTTCTGTTCCATATTTCGGATTTCTTCAACCTCCGCGATTCTAGATTTCATTTTTGAGTCGAAAGTTTTGAAAATCACTTTTGCTCATTTTTTTGTAAAAAAATAGTCATTTTGTAAAACAAGGTTGACTAAAACATATAGTGGTTCGGGGAGAACACATTTAGAAGTGAGTTTGAAAAACAAGAAAAGACTATTTAGTGGCTACCCATTCTTCAATGACAATACCCTCAATACGCTCAAAGTGCTTTATATTGTGGGTAACCATAACAAGTCCCTTTGCTTTGGCAGCACAACCAATAAGAAGGTCGAAATCTTCCAATGGCGTTCCCACTTTCTGCAATCTTACCCTCTCTTTACAGAATGTATCAATACAATCAGCAAAAGGAATAACCTTTATTACCTCCAAAAAATCATATATCTGTTGAAGGTTCTCTTCTGTTCGGTCGCTTTTGTAAGCTCCAAATTTCAGCTCTGCAACAACAACATCACTAATGTAGCATGTCTCAGGGTTAATGGCACTCAACCGTTGCTCCACTTCTCTGTTACCTCTGAAAAGTGCAACACAGGTGCTTGTATCAAGCAAATATCCATTCATAGTTCTATTTTGTCAAGGTTGGAGTTCTTTGTTCTGCTTTTGTATATATCATCCATTATCTCGTCTGCCGAACGGGAATCCTTCCAAACCCCGCAAAAACGATTTGCCCATCCCTTATATGGCTTTTCGTCAACAGAAGATGGAATCACAATTGAAGTGCTGAGCAAAGATATAAGTTCCAATTTCACGTCATTACTGGCATCTTTTACTTCTTTCCAATACTTGGCAGTAGCAGGTGACGGAACAGACAAAACATTACCTTTCATACTATATGAGATTTTAATTTCTGCTGCAAAAATAAACATAAAAAATGAATTGACAAAATAAATATGGAAAAACTAAGCATGGCACGTACCAGGTACTCGCACATAAGATGTGCCACAAATGTACAAAATACTTGCAAAAAAGAGAACTTTGTTTGCGGGTTTCCGATTTTTACTTTACTTTTGCAAACAGAAAGGAGAGTATAACATGAACAGAGACAAAGAGCAAAAAGCCATTCTGACCATCAACGGTAGTGACGGCTCAGGCGCCTCTGGCATACAGGCGGATATACGCACTATCCAATCGCTTGGAGCCACAGCGCTGACAGCCATCACCACCATCACGATGCAGAACACGCTGGGCATACAGGAGTTCTATGACCTGCCTGCCCCGCTGCTGGCGCGTCAGATAGAGGCGGTGATGGACGATGTGCCGCCACGGGTAGTGAAGATTGGCCTGTTGCGCGACCACGCTCAGCTCAACGTGCTCTGCCAACTGTTGGAGCGATATAAGCCCGAGTGGGTGGTCTATGACCCCATTGAGACGACAACACGAGGGGAGCGGCTGGTCAGCGAAGACATGAAGAATGACATAACCAACAGGCTGCTGCCTCTGTGTCATATAGTGACAAACAGGATAGAGGTGCACAACCTTGCATACTGGTCCGTCCACGGTCTGCGCGGCATCTTTGCCGCTGCCATAGCCACGCTGCTATGCCTGGGCCGCACACGAGAGGAAGCCATACGCGAGGCTATGACATACGCGAACCGACAGGCTGCTCTGTCGCAACGGCTTGAAGGACGCGGGGCAGAGAGATATAACGAACTGCTCAGCCTGATAGCACAACATTGCAAGAGGCACAACGATGTGCAGTTCTATGCTAAGCAGATGAACGTCAGCCCGAGATACCTGGCACAGATTACGAGGCGCATGGCGCAGGTATCGCCAAAATATCTCATTGAGCAGCAACTGATATCCCGCCTGAAGGTGGCGATGGAAAGCAGTGACCTCACCATACAGCAGGTGGCATACGAATATGGCTTCAACACGCAGTCGCACTTCACGAGATTCTTTAAGAAGCTGACAGGCGTGACACCGACGGAGTTCAGAAGAGATGAGGGACAATTGAGAATTGAAAATTTAGAATTTAGAATTGAGAATTGAGAATTGATAATTAAATAACACAAACACAAGCACACAAAACAATGGAACAGGACAGACAGACTTTGAACCGCCAACTGGCACAGATGCTGAAGGGCGGTGTGATTATGGACGTGACAACACCCGAGCAGGCACGCATTGCCGAAGAGGCAGGAGCCTGCGCAGTGATGGCATTGGAACGCATTCCTGCCGACATACGCGCAGCAGGCGGTGTGTCGCGCATGAGCGACCCGAAGATGATACGCGGCATACAGGAGGCCGTGAGCATTCCCGTGATGGCAAAGTGCCGCATAGGGCATTTTGCAGAGGCTCAGATACTGGAGGCCATTGAGATAGACTATATCGACGAGAGCGAGGTATTGTCACCAGCAGATGATGTATATCACATAGACAAGCGCCAGTTCCGCGTACCGTTCGTCTGCGGAGCTAAGGATTTGGGCGAGGCGCTGCGACGCATCAACGAGGGTGCCACGATGATACGCACGAAGGGCGAGCCGGGCACAGGCGACGTGATACAGGCTGTGCGCCACATGCGTATGATGCAGAGCGAGATGAGACGGCTGCAATCGATGAGCGAAGATGAACTGTATGAGGCAGCCAAGCAGCTGAGGGCACCGTATGAGTTGGTGCGATACGTGCACGAGAACGGACATCTGCCCGTAGTAAACTTTGCTGCAGGGGGCATTGCCACACCTGCCGATGCTGCGCTGATGATGCAGCTCGGAGCAGAGGGTGTCTTCGTGGGCAGCGGCATCTTCAAGAGTGGCGACCCAGAGAAGCGTGCCCGCGCCATAGTGCAGGCAACGACAAACTATCAGGATGCGCATCTGCTGGCAGAGCTTTCAGAAGACCTCGGAGAGGCTATGGTAGGTATTAACGAGCAGGAGATAGAACTGCTGATGGCAGAAAGAGGAAAATGAGGATTGCGGTACTTGCCCTGCAAGGGGCTTTCATAGAACATGAGAGGATGCTCTCACGGCTGGGTGTGGAGACGTTTGAGGTGCGACAACTCAGTGACTGGCAGCAGCCCAAGGACGGTCTCATACTGCCCGGCGGTGAGAGCACCACGATGATGCGGCTGCTGAAGGACTTGCAACTGTTGGAACCGATACGCGATGCCATCAGGGGCGGGCTGCCCGTGATGGGAACCTGTGCGGGGCTGATACTGCTGGACCGCAAGCATCTGGGCACGATGGACATCGTGGCAGAGCGCAACGCATACGGACGGCAGCTGGGCAGCTTTCACACCGAAGGGGATGTGGCTCACGTCGGGTCACAACTGCCGATGACGTTCATACGCGCGCCATATATAAAAGAGGTGGGCCCCGAGGTGGAGGTGCTGGCAGAGATAGATGGCCGCATCGTTGCAGCAAGGCAGCAACGGCAAATAGTGTCGGCGTTCCATCCCGAACTGGACAGCGACACAAGACTGCATAAATACTTTCTTGCAGGGCTTAGATAGAAAAAGAAAAGAAATAATTTGCAAGAATAAAAAAAACTTCGTACCTTTGCACCCGCTTAAAGAAAAAATGGGCAGTCCTATACGACCAGCTCCCTCGGAATCCTCCAGGACGGGAACGTAGCAAAGGTACTTGGTTGTAGCGGTGCGATGCAGACCGCTTGCCCACCCGCCTCTTTAGCTCAGTTGGCCAGAGCACGTGATTTGTAATCTCGGGGTCGTTGGTTCGAATCCGACAAGAGGCTCAACAGTAAGGACAGAATAACATAAGAACAATCAACAACAGCAAGTTCTTTTGTTATTCTGTTTTTTAATTCAACACCACCATTTTGATTCTCCTACAGCTTTTGGCTCAGCGGGTTTATCTTTAATCTTCTAATCTTTGTTGCACTTCCTGCACTGGAAGGTCTTAACCAGCTGACGGCCAGATGGTTCGCAACCTCGAACACCCGCCAAACCAGACTGAAGCCTGCACTGAGACCTGCACTGAAACCCGCACAGAANNCGAATCCGACAAGAGGCTCGAAAGATAATGCAGAATTAAAAATGCATAATTCATAATTAATTTTCGTTTCACAAGTAAGACTGTTCGTGAACACAAATGTAATTATGATTTATGCATTTCGCATTTTTATTATGAATTCTGCATTATGAATTAATTCTGAATTTTGAATTTTGCATTCTGCATTTTCCTGATGTCCTCGTAGATACGCTGCACTGGCAGGCCCATCACATTGTAGTATGAGCCATGAATGCCGGTGATACCGATGTAGCCAATCCATTCCTGTATTCCGTAGGCACCGGCTTTATCGAATGGCTTGTAGGTCTTGATGTAATGACTTATCTCTTCATCAGTAAGATTTTTGAATGTCACGTCGGTACAGACACTGCCACCATACACCTTGGCATGAGGTACACCCAGGGGAGTGAGGCAATAGCCCGTATATACCTGGTGTGTCTTGCCGCTGAGTTTGCGTAACATAGCAAAGGCATCTTGCTCATCGTGGGGTTTGCCAAGCACGTCACCATCGCAGACCACAACGGTGTCTGCGGTGAGAAGGACAAGGGACTCATCCAGCCCCGCACCTTCCTCTGACTGTGGAAGTACAGACGATTGCTGCCTAAAAAAGTCACAGTATGCTGCCGCTTTCTTTCGGGCAATGTATTCTGCCACCTGCGACGCAGGCAACGTAGAGGGGTAACTCTCATCAACACCAGGGATGGACATTACCTCAAATGGGATGCCAAGCCCTTGGAGAAGTTCCCTGCGACGGGGAGATTTTGAAGCGAGAAGTAGTTTCATTTTGGATGAGGGAAGAGGGATGAGAGGTGAGATTAACACTATCCGAATAAGTGGCGCAGAGCCTCCTCTACCCTACTCATGGGGTGGATGGTGATGGAGTATTTCTTTCCCTTCAGCGCACTCAGGTTGCGTTTAGGGATTATGATGTCGGTAAAGCCAAGTTTCTCTGCCTCGGAAATGCGCTGTTCTATACGCGCCACAGGGCGTATCTCACCGCTGAGCCCCACCTCGCCGCAGAGGCAGTAACTGCTATTGATGGCTATATCGACATTTGACGAGAACACGGCAGCGATGATGCTGAGGTCCATTGCCATGTCGCTGACCTTGATACCGCCGGCGATATTGATAAACACATCTTTCTGAACGAGCTTGAAGCCCACCTTCTTTTCAAGCACGGCAAGGAGCATTCCGAGCCTGCGTTGGTCAAATCCGGTGGCAGAGCGCTGTGGTGTGCCGTATGCTGCCGACGATACCAGAGCCTGGGTTTCAATGAGAAACGGCCTCATACCCTCTACCGCAGCACAGATGGCAATGCCGCTCATGCCCTCACGATCGTCTCCAAGAAGAAGTTCTGATGGGTTGGCAACAGGACGCAGACCATTCTGCAGCATCTCATAGATGCCTATCTCGGACGTAGAGCCAAAACGGTTCTTTATGCTGCGCAGAATGCGATAGAGCCCTTGACGGTCTCCCTCGAACTGTATGACAGCATCTACGATGTGCTCCAATATCTTTGGTCCGGCAATGGAACCCTCTTTGGTGATGTGGCCTATGAGTATGACAGGCACGCCCGAAGCCTTCGCAAAGCGCAAGAGGGCTGAGGCGCACTCACGTATTTGAGTGATAGAACCCGGTGCCGTATCTACCGTCTCGGTCTCCATCGTCTGTATGGAGTCTATGATGAGCAGATCGGGATTGCTGGTGCGTATCTCGTTGAAGATTTTCTCAATGGAGGTTTCGCAGAGTATCATCACGCCGTCGTTGACACCTCCCTCGATGCGTTCGGCACGCATCTTGAGCTGATGGGCTGACTCCTCGCCGCTGACATAGAGGACGTTAGTGTCGGGCATACGCATGATGGTCTGCAATGTCAGCGTACTCTTGCCTATGCCGGGGTCGCCACCAAGCAGGATAATGCTGCCTGGAACCAGTCCGCCACCAAGCACGCGATTAAGTTCGGCATCGTGCATATCCATCCGCGGGACATCTTTCAATGGGATATCCCGCAGGTGCAATGCATGAGACACCGAACCGAAATTGCTCTGAGCCGCTGAGGCAACGGAGCGCGCAGCCATGCGGGCACTCTGCTGTCCGCTGTCACCGGAGATACGTATCTCACGGAAAGTGTTCCACTGGTGGCACGACGGACACTTGCCCAGCCACTTGGAGGACTCCTGGCCGCAGTTATCGCAGACGTATGCTATTTTGTCTTTTGCCATGTATCCTTGAGGCCTACCGTCTTATTGAACACAAGATGGTCGGGTGTGGATTCGTAATCAGGAGTATAGTATCCTATGCGCTGGAACTGCAGGTAGTCAAGCGGTTTGCGAGTGGCGCACCATTTCTCCACGTAGGCGTGCTTCACCTCCAGGCTGTTGGGGTTGATGAAGTGACGCATGTCCTCAATGTCAATGCGGTCCTTGCCCTGCGCCTTAGAGTAGGCAGCCACCTCGTCGCGAGGATTCTCCACCATCCACAGGCGGTCATAGTTGCGCACCTCTGCCTCAAGGCAGTGACGGCAGCTGACCCAATGGATTGTCTTGCCCTTAATCTTCGTGTTGCAGTTGGCTTCGCCCGTCTTTGTCTCGGGTATCAGCTCAGCATATATCTCTGTGATATTGCCGTCAGCATCCTTTTTGCAGAAGTTCTCCTCGGGGCAACGTATGATGTACGAGTTCTTGAGTCGCACTTCCTTACCCGGTCCGAGACGGAAGAACTTCTTCGGTGCATCCTCCATGAAGTCATCGCGCTCTATCCACAGTTCGCGTGAGAACTCTATCTCATGCGTACCGTCTGCCTCATTCTCTGGATTATTGATGGCGGTATAAGTCTCTGTCTCGCCTTCAGGGAAATTCGTTATGATGAGTTTCACCGGATTGATAACGGCGCTGACACGCTGGGCACGCTTGTTGAGGTCATCACGCACGGCACTCTCGAAGAGTGACATCTGATTGAGGGCATCAAACTTTGTATATCCTATTTTGTTTATAAAGGCCACAATACCCTCCGGACTGTATCCACGACGACGGAAAGCACTGATGGTAGGCATACGCGGATCGTCCCACCCTTTCACCTCACCATTCTGCACAAGCATCAGCAGGTTGCGCTTGGAGAGGAGGATGTGCGTGAGGTTCAACTTATTGAACTCTGTCTGGCGTGGTCGGTTATCATCAAGAGGCTTGTCATCGCCTGCCACCTCCTTTGCCCAATCGACAAAGAGATCGTAAAGTGGACGATGGCTCACGAACTCCAGCGTGCATAGCGAATGTGTTACGCCTTCCCAATAGTCGCACTGTCCATGGGTATAGTCATACATAGGATAGGCATTCCACTTGTTGCCTGTGCGCCAATGGGGCATATTGAGCACTCTATACATGATAGGGTCGCGGAAGTGCATATTGTCGCTTGCCATATCAATCTTGGCGCGGAGCACCATCTTGCCAGGCTCCACATTGCCGCTGTTCATCTCATTGAAAAGACGCAGGGACTCCTCCACTGGGCGGTCACGATAGGGCGAGTTGGTACCAGGAGTGGTAGGAGTGCCCTTCTGGGCTGCTATTTCCTCGGCACTCTGTTCGTCAACGTAAGCCTTGCCGCGTTTAATGAGCTCTACGGCCAAGTCCCACAGCTGTTGGAAATAGTCTGAGGCATAAAGGATGTTACCCCACTTGAAGCCCAGCCACTCAATGTCGCGCTTGATAGCCTCAACATACTCTGTGTCCTCTTTCTGCGGGTTGGTATCGTCCATGCGAAGGTTGCAGACGCCGCCGTACTTCTGAGCCACACCGAAATCAAGGGCTATAGCCTTGGCATGGCCTATGTGCAGGTAGCCATTAGGCTCGGGTGGGAAGCGTGTCTGCACTCTACCGCCGTTCTTGCCCTCCGCGAGGTCGGACTCTATCTTTTGTTCAATAAAATTAAGTGATGCCTTGCTGCTCTCGTCTGCAGCAGGAGTAGTATTAAGAAGTGTATTGTCTGACATTATAAAATAGTATTATTGGAATGCAAAGGTAGGCAAAAAAAGTTATAATCATGCACGCAGCAGAGCAAAATCGATGTTTTTTTGCTAAAAAGTCTTTAATGTTGCATGATATTCCGCATTTATTGCTAACTTTGCACAGAATAAATGCAACGCACATTTCATATTTTCCTTACATTCCTCATCGCCGTGCTGACACTGTCTGTCAGCGGATGTGACGATGCCGAGCAGAAAGCCCGACTGACGAAGGCTGAGCGTGAGGCTATGCGCAAGGCTGACTCGGCAGCGCTGAAGATTGGTGTCATGCCGACAGCAGACTGCCTGCCAATAATCGTGGCAAAGCAACTGAGGCTGTTTGACACGCTTGGCGTTGATGTGCGCCTGCGCCGTTACCATGCGCTATCAGAATGCCGCAAGGCTCTGACAGACAGTCTTGTAGAGGGAGCGGCGATAGACAGCACGCTGATGAAGGTGCTGCAAGAGAAGGGGCTGAAGCTTGAAGGAGTGATGGCTACTGACCTGACATGGAAATTCCTCACGGCCAAGAAGGCCCGCATCACAAGATTAGGGCAGCTGCGCGATAAGTTTGTGGCAGCCGACAGCCACGGAGAGTCGTTCCTGTTGGCGCAGAATGCCACCGACTCGCTGAACCGCAAGAAGCCCAGCACGTTCATAGTACAGGTGGAAGACCCTGCTGTGAGGCTCAATATGCTGACTACAGGCAACGTGGATGCAGCACTGATGCCTGAGCCATACGCCACGACAGCCATGAAACGCGGCGCACACTGGATTAAGGAAGTGAAGTCACGACCCTGTGGAGTCGTTGTGGTGAGGGCAGCAGCCATGAAGGACAAGACCAGGAAGGAACAGCTTGAGCTATTCAAGAAAGCTATAGCAGTGGCCAAGGATTCTATTAACAAGTACGGACAAGAGAGGTACGCTAACCTATTGGGATATTGATTAAAGAGAAGATACATAAAGGACTGATAACTGAAGCTATCCGCGATCTGCGCAACATGGCGTCGGAATACCCGTACGAGGGTTTCAATGAACGCCTGAACAGCGTGGAGCAGGACTTTGCGATGATGAGGGAATATATGCTGCAAGGCATGAATGACCCTCATCGGCAGGAACTCTTTCACGGAATACAGCGCACGCTGCTTGACATACAGTATGACCTCTCAGTGCGCAAGAATATCCTTGACACTCCCCTACTCCAGCCTTATAAGCGCAGTCTCATAAATCGTGACCTGTCTGTTGACGCCCTGAGAATGCAACTCTCTAACGCTGCCGACGAGCAGAGCCACTATGAAGCTCTGACGCGGGCATTCTTTGCGCTGATAGCCTCATACCACTGGAGGAAGAGTGACGTAAAGGACTGGGTGGAGTTTCTGACTTCTCCGCACTTCAGAGAGACTGACAGCGCTACGCTTATCAGCGCAATCACCCTGTCATTGTTAGAGAACCATTCTGCGGTGAAGGCACAATGTCTGGCAGAAGTGTATGTGCGCAGCACATCGGAACTGGTGCGACAGAGAGCATTCACAGGGTGCATATTGGCTGAAGGCAGATATTACAGCTGCGATTCGCGCAGCAAGAAGATGAGCGCGGTGGCCCTGATGGCATGCAGTCCTGATTTCGTGCAGGCCGTGAAGGAGATTCACGTACAGATGCTCTCATGCGCAAATGCCATCAATGACAGCAAGAAGGTGAGAGAGAGCATCATGCCAAACATCATAAAGAACCAGCCATTCATCATCACTACCGAGGGGATAAAGGAACGTCCCGCCGACAAAGGACCCGACGGCAAGGACGCAGCCTATGACCCAAATGCCGATGAACGCGAAGAGAGAGGAATGGAAGAGATGGAGCACAGCGTGCAGAAGATGGTGAACATGCAGCGAAAAGGCGCCGACGTATTCTTCGAAGGTTTCTCACAGATGAAGCGGTTCCCCTTCTTCTACAAGGCCATCAACTGGTTCCTGCCGTTCTATAAGGAGCACCCCGACATACAGAATTCCATCGGTTCGGTAAAGAACAGTCAGTTCATTGACCGCATAACGAAACGTGGTCCTTTCTGTGAGTCAGACAAATACTCGTTCATCATCGCCATGAGCGACGTGATAAAGCGAGTGCCTGAGAACATACGCAAGATGATGGAAGACGGTGAAGTGGGCCCCATCGGAATGTTTCCTGACAGCGAGGGAAGTCATTCGGCATCATTCCTGAGATTGCAATACCTGCAGGATCTGTACCGCTTTTACAGTCTCAGTTCCATGAGCAGAGGACTATACAATCCCTTCTCGGAACTTGACAAGTGCAACGTGTGGCTCTGTTCATTGGACTATATCAGCGACGCAGACAAGAAGGAGATGTGCCTGTTCTTGTTAAAGAGAGCCCCCGGAACACAGGAGAGGCGAACCATAACAAGCATATTGGACAAGTTTCAGGACAAGGAGTCGTATGACTACCAGTTCTCTTACGGAGAGTATGCGCTGTTTACGAAGCATTACAACGCAGCGATAGAGCGGTATAACAAATGCCTGGCATTGAAGCCCGACAATATCCCTACCCTCCGCTCACTTGCCAGAGCATATTACATCACCGGTGATTACGAAAAGGCAGCATCAGCATTTGATGCCCTGCATACGCTGAAACCAGAGAGCCTCAGCTATCAGTTGAACTACGCAATGGCGATGACCAGGGCCGGCAAGGGGGAAGATGTGATTAACCTGCTCTATAAGCTGGAGTATGAGAATCCTGATAACGTGACCGTAAACAACACGTTAGGATGGACACTGATGTATGTGCATAAGCCCGAGCAGGCACTCAGCACGCTGCAAAAGCCCGTCTCAGACAAGGACGGAAAGACATCCCGAATGCTGAACCTTGCCTACGCGTACATTATAAATAATAATATGGCAGAGGGTATGAAGCTGCTGCACAACATACCAAAAGAGACACGACTGGACAGCATCAACGAGGATGCAGAGCTGCTGGGCATGTATGGCATCGGACCCGCAGAGATTGCAATCCTCGCATCTGAAGACTAAATAACCATAACAATTTATATTAACTTTACAAAACCTAAACAAACTATGAGAGTTTACCAAACAAACGAAATCAAGAACATTGCCCTGCTGGGTAATGACGGTTCAGGCAAGACAACCCTGACCGAGTCTCTGCTTTACGAGGCAGGCATCATCTCAAGACGTGGTAGGATTACACAGAAGAACACCGTTTCCGACTACTTCCCTGTGGAGCAGGAATATGGCTACAGCGTGTTCTCTACGGTTTTCCATGTAGAGTTTAACAACAAGAAGCTGAACATCATCGACTGTCCAGGGTCTGATGACTTCGTCGGTGCAGCACTGACGGCGCTTGAAGTGACCGACACATGCGTGCTGCTGATTAACGGCCAGTATGGTCCTGAGGTTGGAACGCAGAACCATTTCCGCTATACTGAGAAGCTGAAGAAGCCTGTCATCTTCCTCGTTAACCAGCTTGATGCCGAGAAGTGCGACTACCACAATACGCTGGAGCGCCTGCAAGAGGTGTATGGCCAGAAGGTAGTGCCTATACAGTATCCGCTCAATGAGGGCCCGGACTTCAACAGCCTTATCGATGTTCTGTTGATGAAGAAGTACTCTTGGGGTCCTGAAGGCGGCAAACCCACTATCGAGGACATCCCGGCAGAGGAGATGGACAAGGCGTTGGAGATGCACAAAGCCCTGGTAGAGGCTGCAGCAGAGAACGATGAAGGCCTGATGGAGAAGTTCTTTGAGACGGAGACACTCTCAGAGGATGAGCTGCGCGAAGGTATCCGCAAGGGTCTTGTTACGCGTTCGATATTCCCAGTCTTCTGCGTTTGTGCCGGTAAAGACATGGGTGTGCGCCGTCTGATGGAGTTCTTGGGCAATGTCGTACCATTCGTTGACGAGATGCCTAAGGTACACAACACACGCGGCGAGGAAGTGGCAGTTGATGCCAACGGTCCGGAGTCCGTATATTTCTTCAAGACCGGCGTGGAGCCACACATCGGCGAAGTACAGTACTTCAAGGTGATGAGCGGAAAGATACGCGGTGGTGACGACCTGACAAATGCTGACCGTGGCAGCAAGGAACGCATCGGACAGATCTTTGCACCTGCCGGAGCTACACGTATTCCTGTGGAAGAGATGGTGGCAGGTGACATTGGTTGTACCGTCAAGCTGAAGGATGTCAAGACTGGCAACACGCTGAATGGCAAAGACTGCGAGAATAAGTTTGACTTCATAAAGTATCCTAACCCTAAGTTCTCTCGCGCCATCAAGGCAGTGAAGGAGAGTGATACAGAGAAGATGATGGCTGCGCTGATACGCATGCGTCAGGAAGACCCGACATGGGTTGTGGAGCAGTCTAAGGAACTGCGTCAGACCATCGTACACGGACAGGGTGAGTTCCACCTGCGCACGCTGAAGTGGAGGCTGGAGAACCTGGACAAGATTCAGATAGAGTACTCTGAGCCACGCATCCCATATCGTGAGACTATCACAAAGAGCGCACAGGCTGACTATCGCCACAAGAAGCAGTCAGGTGGTGCCGGACAGTTCGGTGAGGTTCACCTCATCGTAGAGCCTTACGCAGAAGGAATGCCCGACCCAACGACATACAAGCTCGGAGGCCAGGACGTGAAGATAAACATCAAGTCTCGTGAGGAGGTTGATTTGGAATGGGGCGGCAAGCTCGTGTTCATCAATACCGTTGTGGGCGGTGCCATCGATATGCGCTTCATGCCTGCCATCCTGAAGGGTGTGATGGAGAAGATGGAGCGCGGCCCATTGACAGGCTCATACGCACGCGACGTACGCGTCATCGTCTATGACGGCAAGATGCACCCGGTTGACTCTAACGAGCTATCGTTCATGCTTGCCGCACGCAACGCATTCTCCGAGGCATTCAAGAAGGCAGCGCCAAAGATCCTTGAGCCTATATATGACCTTGAGGTCTATGTGCCAGCCGACCTTACCGGCGACGTGATGAGCGACCTGCAGGGACGCCGCGCCCTCATCATGGGAATGGACATGGAGAATGGCTATCAGAAGCTTCAGGCCAAGATACCACTCAAGGAACTCTCCAACTACAGCATCGCACTCTCATCACTCACAGGTGGACGTGCATCATTCAATACGAAGTTCTCATCATACGAGCTCATGCCTACAGACCTGCAGCAGCAGCTCATAGCAGAGAACGAGCAGAAGGACGAGGAGTAAACACTTCACTTCCCAATTATAGCAACAACAAAAGAGGGTGTGTCAAAATTTTTGACACACCCTCGTCCATTTTTGTATGGATGCTTGCTGATTGAGCTTGCCGAGGCCGGGGACGTGGGCGTCCTCGCCCGCGTAGGATAATGTTCGACCTCTCTGCCCCTGCAAGGGGCGCCTCTCATCCCTCATCCTTCATCCCTCATCCCTCATCCTTCATCCTACATTGTGCAGAATGCCGCAAGCGGCATCGCGGGCGAGGACGCCTTCAACCCCCTTCGGTTCCCCCGTTTCCCGGGGGACGGAAACCCCGTGTGGATGCCCTTCATGATTGTGTAAGACTACAGTAAATATTTATAAGCAAACTATAGTTTCGCCACCTAAATTGACTAAAAACTTTAGAAAAGTATCTGCATCAATTTGGGTGATAAAACGGTCTGCGCTCGGCCCTAAGGGACGATTGCGCAGGCCGTTTCTCATACTTTCGAAAGTTGAACTGATTACTATATCAGCATCTTTATGCTCTTATCGCCTATCTTCACAATGGCAACAACGCCTGACTCAGGAATACCAACCAAAACTACTATGCTAACTAAAATTGGACAAAGCCTATATCTTCGACATCGTCATTCTCCACATCGTCATAAACCTCAGTGGTTTTCAGTGTCTCTGTGATGGAGCCTGCCATCAGTTGGTACTGTATGTTCAGCACTACAACGTTTATCTCTGGATTGATATATTGTTTTTTCATTGTTAGTGTCCTCCTCGTTTAATTATTTAACGATTATCTTCTTGCCATTTCTCACATATATGCCGCGTGTGGGCTGAGCCACTCGCACGCCTTGCAGAGTGTACCAGGCGTTGTCATCTGCCTGGGTGTTCACTTTGGCGGTGCTGATGCCAGTCGTTTCGCTACCGTGTTCGAATATCATGCTGATGCTACGGGCACTGGCAGCGGCGGCAGTGGCCTGGGCGGCGGTCAGCTCCAGATAAGCCTTGCCGGCAGCACTGGTCAGCTTGCTTGTGCCAACGGGGTAGAAGCCTGCGTCGCCGTTGAGTACGCCAAAGACGTAGTACTTCGTGTCATCGGTAGAAGTCAGAGAGGTTGTAGCACTTGCTGACCCCTTCAGCAGGTTGGTGGTGATGGCCTCTGGGTCACCAGTGAGAACGGGAATGTCTTCGGTGATGACGGAAGCTGCTTTCAGGTAGAGCGGCGTGTTGGCGGGCACCTTTTTTACCCTGCTGAATGTCACGCTGCCCCCTTCTGCGGCTGTCGCAATATATGCCTTGACAGTTGCACTGGTGAAGTCGAGTGCGCTTGAGCTGACAAGTGTGGCTCCGCCGATGTTCTGCTCCTCTTTCGAAATCGTTATGTCTTCAATATACACGCTGCCCGTGGTGACAAAGTCAAGGTTGCCGTCGGCCTCAACGGTATAGGCCTGGCCACTGACCACGGCGTTGCCGCCGACGAACTTCAGTGTAGATTCGTTCTTGCTGATGGTAAAGGTAACCTTGTCGCCCTTCTTGAGATTCAGAATAGAGATGTTGCGGTCAGCATACTGCGACCAAAGGCCCTTCCAGTCGCCAGAGGTGCGGAACTTGAAGCAGTTGCCGCTATCGTTGTTGCGCGATTTGGGGCCTACGGCAATGCGGTTGTCGAAGGTGTTGTCGGCGGTAGCCAGCAGGTTCAGGTCCACGCCGCCGCTCTTCACCTCGGCCCCCCATGTGGGCAGCACAGTGCTTCCCTCGGCTGCCTGCACGAGATTGTATGTTTTTGCATACCCTGCAACACCAACCGTAACAGGAACAGTCGATACAGGGTCTTCAATGACCACCTTCTCAATATAGACACCGCCAGTGGTGACGAAGTCAAGGTTGCCAGCTTCGACGGTATAAGTCTTACCGCTTACTACGACATCGCCATTGACAAATTTCAATGTCCCAACGTTATTACTGAGCGTCAGGGTGACGCGATTGCCTTTCACCAGATTCAGAATGGAGAAATTGCGGTCGGCATATTGCGAATACAGTCCTTTATAAGTATCATTAGCAATTCTGAAGTAGAATCCATTAGTGCCAGTACGTTCTTTTGGACCGATGGCAAATCTGTTGCTAAAATTGTTACCCTCGACAGCCAACAGATAAAGGGTTGTCCCTGTTGCGTAGTGCTCACTATCCTGATTGATAGGGTTGCCTTCTAACGTTGTAAAGTCATACGTCTCTGTGTCAGCACTTACCTTTGCTGCTCCCACGGCCAATAGTGCGAGGGTGCAGAATGCAATTCTCTTGAATGTTTTGTTCATAGTTCTTAATTTTAATTATTAGTTATTAGTTATCAATTGTCAATTATCAATATGTTTGGAGGTTTCCTGGTGCAAAATTAATCAGACAAACGAATGTGCACGGGGCTATTTCGTGCAAAAAGGAGTAATTATGTGCAAGACGTAAGGCTCTTAAATTATACAGCATCCTAAAGATGGGGACAAACACAATCAGCATTTGTCATTCAAAGTTCATACATTTTTATTAAAAGGGGGATGCATCCGTGAAACCGATGAGATTATGTGCAGAATGCACGACAGCACTCTGCAGCTCTTCCATTGATACGATTTTACCCTCTTTTGCATAATTTCACACCAAACAGAAGAGACACACCGACTACCTTTGCCATCAGAAATCATATATTTATTATCACATGACACCGAACATAGATTTGTAGTAAAATGAAAAGACAACTGTCATTGATCCTCTTAGGAGTATTATTTGCCACCTCTGTCCTGGCTGAGGGTGAGCGCAAAAGTTTACTATTTAATTTCGACTGGAAGTTCAAACTGGGCGAGACCGTTGGTGCCGAGAAGACCGACTTTGACGACAGCCTATGGCGCAGCCTCGACCTGCCGCACGATTTTCAGATTGAAATGCCGTGGAACGACAAAGCCAACCGCAGCCGTGGCTTCAAGGACATGTCCACTGGCTGGTATCGCAAGACGTTCACTGCCAATCCCGAATGGAGGGGCCATCGTGTAGTGCTCGACTTCGAAGGCATCATGCTACACGGCGATGCCTATCTGAATGGGAAGAAGATTGGCGGTACAGACTACGGTTACTTAGGTTTCGAGGCCGATGTCACCCGACTGCTGAAGTATGACCAGAAGAACGTGCTTGCCGTCCACTGCTCCACAGGCGAGGACAAGAACTCACGCTGGTACACTGGCGGCGGCCTATTCCGCGACATACACCTTATATTAAAGGATTCCATCAGCATTGCCCGCCACGGCATCTATATCCAGACTCCGCAGGTCAGTGAACAGGAGGCCAGCGTGGCCATACAAGTAGAGGTGGAAGGCATCAAGAACAAGAAGTACGACCTCGTGATAGAAGCTCGCATCTTCGCCCCCGACGGTCAGCAAGTGGGCGAGACGCACACGCAGGCTCCGAAGGACAACAAGCAACCCACGGTGGAGGTGCAGTTGCCGCAGGTGAAGGTGCAGCACCCGAAACTGTGGTGGTGCGAACAGCCCAACCTCTACACGGCTGAGGTGTCGCTGGTGCTCAACGGCCATACCATCGACAAGCTCACCGAGCGCTTCGGCATCCGCACGGTGGAATTCTCCCGCGAATACGGCTTCAGGCTGAACGGACGTAAGATATTCCTGCAAGGAGCTGCCGACCACCATGACTTAGGCGCCGTGGGTGCAGCAGCCTATGAGACATCCATCAGCCGCATGATGGATCAGCTGAAGGCATTTGGCTTCAACCACATCCGCACCAGCCACAACCCCTACAGCGAGGCGTTCCTGCGACTGGCCGACGAGAAAGGCCTGCTCATTGTCGATGAACTATACGACAAGTGGTCGAACACGCTGGCTTGGGCTGGACGACGCCCATGGACAGAGATGTGGTGGGAGAACCTGATGGAGTGGGTGAAGCGCGACCGCAACCACCCCTCTGTCATTCTATGGAGCCTCGGCAACGAGTTGCAGTTTCAGGAGGAGCGCTGCGGATTCCCCACCCGCGACTGGGGCGTGACCACCTACGACATCATGAACACCCTGGTAAAGCGCCTTGACCCCACACGCAAGACCACCGTGGCCATGTATCCCGCCCGCGCCGGTGGCATAGTGAAACACTCTGCCGAGTATCGGATAGAAGAGAACATAGTGCCGCCCGAATTGGCACAGCACACTGAGGTGGCCAGCTTCAACTACTGCTGGGAGGACTACGACAAGTACATGAAGAAAGCCCCACACATGATTCTCTACCAGAGTGAGGCCACCACCAACGAGCTGTCGGCACCCTTCTTCGGCATGGACCGCGACCACATGGTGGGACTGGCCTACTGGGGCGCCATCGAGTACTGGGGAGAGTCGAATATATGGCCCAAAAAGGGTTGGGACTACTCCTTCTTCCGACACTCACTGGAGCCTAACTCGCAGGCCTACCTCATCAAGACCATCTTCCGTCCTGAGGAGCCGCTGGTGCACATCGGCATCGCAGGAAAGGTGGACACGCTGTGGTGGAACGACATCGTGGTCGGGCAGACACGTGTCTCGTCACACTGGAACCGCGAGGGTGGCAAGAAGTACACCGTATATACCTATACCAATGGCGACGAGGTGGAACTATTCGTCAATGGCAAAAGCCAAGGGGTGAAGAAGAACAATGACAAGAAGAAGCCCAACGTCATTACGTGGAAAGGCATTGCCTATGAGCCTGGCACCATCCGCGCCGTAGCCCGTAAGGACGGCCAGCCGTATGCCGAACACCAGTTAGAGACGGCAGACCAGCCTGTCAGGCTCGTCATTGAGACAGAAAACGCCAATTGGCGCGCCGACGGCATGGACCTGCAGTATGTGAAGGTGAGAGCAGTCGATAAGAAAGGACGCGTAGTGCCCACCAACGACTATAAGGTAGCATTCCAAGTGGAAGGTCCCGCCCGCATCATTGCAGTGGACAACGGCGACCATTCTTCTAACGAACTATTCGACGGCTGCGAGAAGCAACTCTATGAAGGTTTTGCTATGGCCATCGTGCGTAGCAACCGCCATCAGGCTGGTAAGGTGAAGCTGACAGTCAGTAGCAAGGGGCTGAAGGGCGCGACGAAGACCGTCGTAACGAGGTGAGTAAATATACAACAACAAAAGAGGATATGCCGCAATGGCATATCCTCTTTTTTCATTCCCTTTCCAAACCTGCGAAAGGAGCATCACCCGCTGAAGGAAAAAGAAATAGGACAAATGATTATCCGTAATTATCCGATGACACCCATGGATGCAGGTTTTGCCATAGCAGTGGCAGAGTCTGTGGCAGCCCCTGCAAGCGGGTGCACTTCGGACAATTACGGATATATTTTATCTCAATGTTACCAGCAAATATCCGCAGCTTCTTTGTCAAAGAACATTTGAGCATTTGGATTTTGTGCTTGCAAAGGTAACAAGATTCCACAAAACATCTTTGCCCCAAATGTCCACCAAACCGTGTTTTTGTTTATATTGAGACAATTTTTGTATATTTTGAAACAAAAACCCCGATTAATTGGCATTTTCATTCGACAGAATGATAATCAGCACCACGAAGCTCTGCCATACCTCTTTGCGCTCCAGGTCGCCATAATTGCCTCGCAGCGACATATCAGCAGCGTCACATCAGATTAGTTGGCCGTTGCAGCGTCATATCAGCAGCGTCACATCAGTTTCGTTGGCTGTTGCGACGTGGGACACGTCGCCTCCTATGGCTGCGGATAACGGGCGACGTGTCATCGCTTTGGTCTTTTGGCTTAACGAAAACATTCCACTGCCTACATTTGACAAAATATGCACTAATTGCATATTTATTCGTGCTCTGTAGCGTCGTATTTTTCACGAACTTATCAACTTGTCGCGTATAAATGTTAAAATAGGGCATTTCCGCAACTCACTGTCACAGTGAGAGTTGGTAATCACAATGTTAAAATTCAAAATCTTTTTACGGAAATATAGAATAGCACAGGGGTATAAACTACCAATTTTTGCCTTGTAATGGAGTAACTTTTACGTTGTGAAAGACCTACTTTAGCAGGGTAACGGAGTAACTTTAACCGGGTAAAAGTTACTTCGCAACACAACCAGAGCAGGTTTCCCCCCTCGCGAAGGTTATTTCAGCGATTTTTTAGAGCTTTTTTGGAGTATTTTTTCGGGAGGCGAAATGAATAATTATGCACAAAATATGCACCTCACAGAGGCGGCATCGGTCAGCAGGATTTGCCACCTTTGCACCTATTTTTCGCAGTATTTGCGGATATATTTCGTCGTGTCAGAAAAAAGTTGTACCTTCGCAGGCAGAAACCGAAGGAGTATATTATGGTATTCAACTTTCGGAAGTTCGGAATGCCTGTTAGCAAAGCCCCGAAGGGGCGTTCAGAACACAGGCGGGGGTGCAACCCCCGCATATAGCAGCGGCGACGTAAGCCCCGAAGGGGCGAAAGACCCATTTTTCCGCTCTGTCACCCCTTCGGGGTTGTGGCAAAACGAAAACGGGCTATATACAGGGGTTTCACCCCTGCCTGTGGTCTTATCAGGCCTTCGGCCTTTAGGCTGCGCATTAAAGCGAAACTTGAATTATGGCAAAAAAGATGAAAGACCTGAAAAGGGATAGTATAGACTTTGGCAAGACTAAGATTGAGCCGCTTTTTCACAGCATCTTCTTCCCCACGTTGCTGTCGATGGTGTTTGCCTCCCTGTTCACGGTGGCCGACGGCATCTTTGTGGGTCAGGGCGTAGGCAGCGATGCGCTGGCGGCCATCAATATCGTGGCGCCGCTGTTTCTGATGACCACAGGCATCTCCCTGATGTTTGGCGTGGGTGTGTCGGTGGTGGCAAGCATCCACCTCTCGCGGGGCAACAACAAGGCAGCCGACATCAACATCACGCAGGCCCTTGAGGTGTCTTCGCTGCTGATGGCTGTCGTCGCGGTGGCCGTCTATTACTGGCGCATACCGTTCCTGCGGCTGCTGGGATGTAGCGATGCACTCATGCCGTTAGCCTTGGAATACCTTATTTATATACTCCCCGGCTGCGTCTTCATCGTCAGCCAGATGATTGGCACGTTCGTCATTCGTCTTGACGGCTCGCCCAAGTATGCCGCCTCGCTTGAGATTATCCCAGGCATACTCAACATCATCCTTGACTGGCTGTTCGTCTTCCCCCTGCAGATGGGCATAGCCGGCAGCGCCCTGGCGTCAACGCTCTGCTGCGCCGTAGCCTCGGCAATGGTAGTGTGGTACATGTCGTTCCGTACCCAGTCAATCCACATCCGCCGACTGAAGCTCAGCCTCACCAGCCTCTATCTCACCACCCGAAACATCTGCTACATGGCGTGCAGCGGCTTCTCCTCCATGCTGGGAGAACTGGCAATGTCCATGGTCCTGCTTGCCGGCAACTATGTCTTCATCCGCGAGCTGGGCGAGGACGGCGTGGCAGCATTCAGCGTGGCGTGCTACCTCTACCCCATCGTCTTCATGGTCAACAATGCGGTGGCGCAGTCGGCGCAGCCCATCATCAGCTTCAATCACGGCGCCGGCAACGACAAGCGCGTCAGCGAGGCCTTTAGGCTCAGCCTGCGCACAGCCACCATCTGCGGAGTGTTGGCAACACTGGTACTGACACTTGGGGCAAAACCGCTCATCGGGCTTTTCCTCCATGCAGGCACCCGGCCATACGAGATAGCCACGGCAGGACTGCCGCTGTTTGCCGCATCCGCCATCTTCTTTGCCTTGAATGTCGCCATCATCGGTTACTATCAGTCCATAGAGCAGAACACCCGCGCCACGGTCTATATGCTCCTTCGCGGCCTGGTGTTCCTCATTCCGGCATTCATCCTGATGCCCATGCTCATCCTTCCGCAAGGCATGTGGCTCGCCGTCCCGGCGTCCGAATGCCTGACGCTTGCCGTGATACTGTTGACAAGAGCAAAGCACACCCCCACCCCAGCACAACACGCGTAGGGGGAAACATAATAATTATATGGTTAATTCACGGTAATTCATGTTTGCTTTTAACACGAATGCCCATAAATTATACCATGTATTTTCGTGAATAACGCAGACAACGACTCCCTGCCTCGGAAGGCTTTTTGGTTCAGTGCAGGTCCAGTGTAGATGAATGTAGGTAAATGAAGGTGTCCTTCATGTCACAATACCATAGACACGAACAAGTTGCAAGGAAAATGTAGGTAAACTGCAAAAATGAAGTTCAATACTTATTTGCTACTTCATGCTGCATTAAAATATATTAAAACGGAACGGTTTGTGTTAAATACTGTTTTTTTTTTATGCCCCATGTTAATTATTGTTTATACTTTTGTGTTCGCTAATTTGAAAAGAGTGCTTAGCGAACAGATTGAAAAGCGTAAATAAACATACCCGATTTTTGTTTTTCCTGACATGTGTGGCGGCGACAATAGACACCCGTCACTTTGTCTATCCATCCCTGTCCCGCTCCCTGTTGATGGAGGTGGGACT
>DEKQ01000026.1:3055-3393 GCA_002353975.1 Prevotellaceae bacterium UBA2718 | reverse complement strand
ATGCTCACGCGCTTTGCCATCTCGCGCAAACGTGAGTTTATGGCTGATGCCGGTGGTGCAGAACTCTGCGGCAATCCTCTGGCGCTGGCTTCGGCCTTGCGCAAGATTTCCAATAATCCAGGACTTGGTGATGTTGAGCGAGAAGACATTGCCCAGATGTATATTATCCACCCCAAGCAGATGGCACAGGGGTTGATGAGTTTCCTCAGCGGACTCTTCGCCACCCATCCAAGCACAGAGGAGCGCATCAGGATACTGGAGCAATTCTAAGAAAAAGAAAGAGTGCAAGCCTTGCCGACTTGCACTCTCTTTTGCTGGTTGCGGAGGCAGGATTCGAA
>DEKQ01000026.1:0-2971 GCA_002353975.1 Prevotellaceae bacterium UBA2718 | reverse complement strand
TCCACTCCGCGATGTCATTTTTTGTAAGCGGGTGCAAAGGTACACATTTTTTCCGAAATACACAAATAATTATGCTATTTTTTTGAAAAATATGGCTTTTTACAACTTTTTCTGCCTGTTTTCTTGCACAATTCAAAGAAAAACCTTACTTTTGCACACCGTAACCACCGTGTGCAATTTTAATAAACAAGGAGGAAGCATTTATGTCTATATCAAAAACAAGACAGAAATTGGTAGATGTTGCGCGACAATTGTTTGCCAAAAACGGACTAGAGAATACGACGATGAATGACATCGCCACCCAATCCGGCAAGGGTCGGCGTACGCTCTACACCTATTTTAAATCAAAGGAAGAAATCTATTATGCCGTCATCGAAGGTGAGTTGGAACGCTTAAGCGACAAACTCGACGAGGTGGCTGCCCGTAAAATCCGCCCACAGGACAAGATTATCGAACTGATCTACACCCATCTGAGCATGATTCGGGAGACGGTCGTTCGTAACGGTAACCTGCGTGCAGAGTTCTTCCGCAACATCTGGATGGTGGAGAAGGTGCGCAAAAGGTTTGACGCCGACGAGATTGCCATCTTCCGTCGCGTCTATGCCGAAGGCAAGGAGCAGGGCGAGTTTGATATAGAGAACATCGAAGTCGTGGCAGACATCACCCACTATTGCATCAAAGGATTGGAAGTGCCGTACATATATGGGCGATTGGGTAGGGGAATGACCAACTCATCCTCCAGGCCCCTTGTGGCAAAGTTCGTCTATGGTGCGTTGGGCAAGAGCTAAGATACCGCAAATAAATTAAACTCTCAATACATAATCAGTAATGAAACTATTAGAAGGAAAGACCGCACTCGTAACGGGTGCCGCGCGTGGCATCGGCAAGGCCGTAGCCATGAAGTTTGCTCAGGAAGGTGCCAACATCGCCTTCACTGACCTGGTGTTAAACGATGACATGGCTGCCGGCGTAGAGGCTACCCGCAAGGAGATTGAGGCGCTCGGCGTAACGTGTAAGGCATACGCAGGCAATGCCTCTGACTTTGCAGAGACCGAGGCTGTGGTAAAGCAGATAAAGGAAGACTTCGGCTCCATTGATATTCTCGTCAACAATGCCGGCATCACCAAGGACGGCCTCATGCTCCGTATGTCTGAGGCACAGTGGGATGCTGTCATCAACGTAAACCTCAAGTCAGCCTTCAACTTCATCCATGCCTGCGCTCCCATCATGCTGCGCCAGCGTGGTGGCTCTATCATCAATATGTCGTCTGTCGTGGGCGTGCATGGAAATGCAGGCCAGTGCAACTACTCCGCATCCAAGGCAGGCATGATAGGCCTCGCAAAGAGCATCGCACAGGAGCTGGGTCCAAAGGGCATTCGCGCCAACGCGGTGGCACCGGGATTCATCGAGACCGCTATGACAGCACAGCTGCCGGAGGAGATACGTGCTGACTGGATGAAGAAGATACCTCTTCGCCGCGGTGGGCAGGTAGAGGACATAGCAAACGTATGCCTCTTCCTCGCTTCTGATATGTCAAGCTACGTGTCTGGACAGGTCATCCAGATTGATGGTGGCATGAACATGTAACCATGACCGTACTTTACGAAGACAATCATATTATCATAGTAAACAAAGAAAGTGGTGAGATCGTCCAAGGCGACAAGACGGGCGACACGCCACTTTCTGATGTTGTGAAAGCCTACATCAAGGAGCGTTACCACAAGCCGGGCAACGTCTTCCTCGGTGTGGTGCATCGTCTTGACCGTCCCGTGCAGGGCTTGGTCCTTTTTGCCAAGACCTCAAAGGCGCTCTCGAGACTCAATGAAATGTTCCGTGAAAAGAACGAAGACCTGCAGAAAACCTATTGGGCCATCGTCCCGTCACAGCATCCCTCATCCCTCCCTTCCCTCACGCGGTCATCCGCCCCTTCCCTCGTGCCACGCGATTCCATCGCGGGGTCATCCCTCCCCCTTTCCCCCTCACCCCAATTCTCACTTCTTCGCCATTGGCTTGTGCGCAATGAACAGAAGAACAAATCCTTTGCCACGCCGTACGTGGAAGGGCGTCCGGCGCCTCGTGGAGCAAAACTTGCCACGCTGCGCTATCGTGCCATCGCTCACAGTCAGCGTTACACCCTCCTTGAGATACAGCTGCTCTCAGGGCGTCATCATCAGATACGCTGCCAGCTCGCAGCCATTGGCTACCCCATCAAGGGCGACCTGAAATACGGTGCGCCACGCTCCAATCCAGACGGCTCCATATCCCTCCTTGCCCGCAGATTGGAGTTTACGCATCCCGTGTCAAAGCAACACATCGTGGTGGAGGCTCCGCTGCCGCAGCAATTCCAGATTTTTTCATAACTACCGTATTTTACACTTTGCTCATTTTTTAGTTAAAAAAGTGACAAAAGTGATTTTCGCACCTTCAAAATCAGCGCATATTTCGGAGCGCAGTCGCCCGCGCCCGCAAATAACGCACAATAGAGCACGAAAGCCTAAAGTCTTGAGTGTCAAGTGCTTGACGCGTTTCGCGTCAAAAACTACCCACAAAAACCGAAAAACTGACCACAAAATCGGGGGTAAAAGACCTGCTATTACCCTGTGAAAGACCTACTTTCACAACGCAAAAGACCTGCTATCACGTTGTAATAGACCTACTATTGCGATGTAAAAGACCTACTTTCACCCTCCGCAGGGGTTAATTTTCAATTCTCAATTCTCAATTTTCAATTCGGAACGCTCCAGATTTCATTTTTTAGTCGAAACTTTCAAAAACACAAATGTCAAAAAAAATGCCCGAAAATGAGCAATTTGTATTTTCGGACTTTTTCATCGTAGCACATGAATTCCCATAAATTTCCCACAAATACCGTCCTCTCCCTCCCCCGGTGGGAGCAGTCTCCATTTCATTGGGAACAACAGATACTCACATGATATCTGCATGTTTCTATGTAAAAAGATTTGGAGTTAAA
>DEKQ01000028.1 GCA_002353975.1 Prevotellaceae bacterium UBA2718 | reverse complement strand
TTTCCAGGTGCATGAACGTGCTTGATGGGTATTGCCAGAGCTATTGTCTCATAGATAATCCAACCCAGCGAGAGGATGCCTTGATTCTCATCCACCACTATCAGCTGGTCATCTTCGCTCGCTTCCGTGCCCAGTTTCACTACAAATGAAGCCCCGCCCTCCACATGCTGATCCATATCGTCAAGACACAGGTCGCACGCTACGGTGACAGTACCATCGATTAACACCTTCAAAGCAAAATCACCACCTGCCGCCTTTGTCAGCGACACGTGAGTATCTACTTTTCCTTGGGTAATCTCAGCACCATCAAGACTTCTGAAATACTCACCATCAAGCAGCTGACTAAACTCTAAAGCATCCGTCGTCAGCCCTTTCAGGTCAATATCCAATAGTTCTAAACCGTGCATTTGGGTGCAAAGGTATTAAAAAAAAATGACTCTCCAAAACTTTCCTTGCGTTTTTCTTTCATTATTGATTATTGTCAAAGCCATTGTCAAAGCACAACGCCTGCTTTATGTCAGCAAGAATATCCTCTCTATCCTCAAGTCCTATGCTGAGGCGCACGGTGGTATCACGCACGTCCATCGCCTCTCGCTGCTCAGCATTGAATGTTCCGAAGATGGTCGATGCGGGATGGATTGCCAGCGAGCGATGGTCAAAGAGATTTGTGGCACGACGTATCAGCTTCAGTGAGTCAATGAAGTGGTAGCATTCTTCCTTTGAAGACAAGTCGATGGTAAGCATTGCACCCGGCAGCGGGCCAAACTGTTTCTCGCTGATGTCGTGATAGGGGTTATCATCCAGCCCCGTATAGTTCACCTTATATATATAAGGAACATCCCTCAATTGCTGAGCTATCCACAGTGCCGACGATGCCTGTCTCTTGAAACGCAGGTCAAGTGTCTCCAGTCCCAGGGTCTGCATATATGCCTCATGGGGTGTCATCAGGGCGCCAAAGTTTGTGAGTATCTCAGTCTTCAGCCTTGCGGTAAAGGCATTCTTCTTCCCTACCCTCTTCGTTCTCTGGCACAACGCTTCATTGCGGCTCTGGCTCCAGTCAAAGGTCCCGTAGTCAATGATAAGACCTCCCAGCCNNGCACCGCCGCTGATATACTTCGTGCTCGAAACGACCTCTATATCTACACCGAAATCCTTTGCATGAAAGACGGTGAACGGCACTATTGTAGTATCGGCAATGAGCGGCACGCCATGAGCATGGGCCACCTCGGCAAGGGCAGACAGGTCTGCCACCTCCATCTGGGGATTGGTGATAATCTCAAGGAATACGGCACACGTGTCATCATCTATCAGCTGTTCTGCCTCATCCACGTTTGTCAGGTCTGCCGTACGCATCTCCACGCCAAACTGCGCAAGCGTTTGGCTCAGCAGTGAATATGTGTTGCCGAAGAGATGTCGTGACGTTACGACGTTGCTCCCCTGGCTTGTTATGGCTATCAGCGTATTGGCAATGGCAGCCATCCCGGTGTTGAGGGCCGTCACATTCAGCGCTCCGGTATAGCGTTGCACGCGCCTCTCGAAGTTCTGGACTGTAGGGTTGCTGATGCGGGAATAACTGTGCTCGGGTGACCTGCCGCAGAAGGCGTCGCTCATGGCCTTGGCAGTAGGAAACTCGAAAGCTGCCGAGTGATATACAGGCTGAGCCAATGCGCCGAAAGGATCAGCCTTTACGTAAGGGGTGCTTAGGATACTTGTTTCGTAATTCATATACTGAGGTTGTGATTTACATTTATTTATGACGTTGCCAAGCTTTGGTAATTGGGGCTACCAAGCCTTTGTACTTTTTGGCTGCAAAGGTAACGAGTTTTTTTAACACTGCAAGGTATGTCCGCCAAAATACCATAAACATGTGATGGTTAGACTCACGCACATAGGTTATGTAAAATGCCGTTGTTATGGGATTTCACACATGGCGGAAAGGCCGTAACTTTGCACCCAGATTACTGCAACAAGAATATAAACTTATAAACACGAAGAAATCATTATGGCACAGATTAAAGTAAATGGAGAAAATCAGACGGTCACGCTACCGCTGAACGTAACGGAGTTAATACGTATTAATAATGTGGACCAGCCCGAAATGGTCTCTGTCCAGGTAAACGAGGAGTTTGCCGATCGTGAGGAGTGGGACAAGATATTCCTCAGCGAAGGCGATGAAGTCGATTTCCTCTACTTCATGGGAGGAGGTCAGGCATAACCCGCCGAGTATAGCGCATATTCACGTAATCCCATGATAGAATTATGATAGACTTCACAGAACAACAGATAGAACGCTATTCACGCCACATCCTCCTGCAGGATGTCGGTGTTGAGGGTCAGGAGAAGATTCACGATGCGCGTGTCCTTGTCATCGGTGCCGGTGGCCTCGGTGCACCTGTCAGTCTTTATCTGGCTGCAGCCGGTGTGGGAAGGATAGGCATAGTGGATGCCGATGTCGTTGACCTGAGCAATCTCCAGCGTCAGGTGATACACTTCACAGCCGACGTGGGCAAGCCTAAAGTAGATAGTGCGAAAGACAAGATGCTTGCCATCAATCCTGATGTAAAGGTAGATACCTATCAAACGTGGCTCGACTCTTCCAACGCCCTTGACATCATCAAAGAGTATGACTTCATCATTGACGGCACGGACAACTTCCCCGTCAAGTTCCTCATCAATGATGCCTGCGTGATGGCCGGCAAGCCGTTCTCACACGGTGGCATACTGCGTTTCACAGGACAGACATTCACCCACATACCAGGCACAGCCTGTTACCGATGTATGTTCAAGGAGCCGCCGCCACCGGGTGCCGTACCCACATGCAGCCAGGCAGGCGTATTAGGAGCCATAGCGGGAATGCTGGGCACCATACAGGCTGCCGAGACTCTTAAATATATAATAGGTATAGGAGACCTGCTCACCGACCGTCTGCTTACATTCGATGCCAAGACGATGCAGTTCCGTACCATCAACGTAAAGAAATCAAACAAATGTCCTATCTGCGGCAGCCACCCTACCATCGACCGACTCATTGACTATGAGCAGGCTGCCTGCGATCTCAAGAATCATTAACACGCGAGAATTATGACTATCAACGAAGATGTGATACAGGCTATCATCGCCCAGGCCCAGAAGGAGGCTCCGCTGGAAAGCTGTGGCTACCTGCTGGGCATCGGCGATACTGTGACGGAGAACTATCCCATGACCAACATAGACCACTCAGAGGAACATTTCAGTTTCGACCCCAAGGAGCAGTTTGCAGCTCTCAGATATGCCCGCAAACAAGGACTGCAGATACTGGCCAACTGGCACTCTCACCCCGCATCGCCTTCTCGTCCGTCAGAAGAGGACATCAGACTGGCTAACGACCCTACCATACGATACGCCATCCTCTCACTTCTCAACGGTGACATCCGGCTCAACTCCTTCAGCATCAGGAACGGAAAAGTAGAAGACAAGCAGGTGCATTATTGATAAATAAACATGTCACAGCATCTGCGATACCATCGCAGATAATAATCCGTAAATTCAAACTATGAGTAAAATTGCAAAAAACATAACCGACCTCATCGGCCATACCCCACTTCTCGAACTCAGCAAGCTTGAGAAGCACCTGGGACTGAGAGCACGCCTTGTGGCTAAACTGGAAATGCACAACCCTGGCCGCAGCGTCAAGGACCGCATTGGCATTATGATGCTCCAGCGTGCAGAAGCCGAAGGTCTCATTGACAGCAAGACTGTCATCATCGAGCCTACCAGCGGCAATACAGGCATCGGATTGGCTATCGCTGCCAACCAGCGTGGCTACAAGCTTATCCTCACCATGCCCGATGCCATGAGCATAGAGCGTCGCTCCCTGCTGAAAGCGTTAGGTGCTGAGTTGGTGCTCACTCCTGCATACGAGGGAATGGCAGGTGCAGTGCGCAAGGCAAGGGAGCTGGCAGAGCAGCATCCCAACTCCTTCATACCACAGCAGTTCAACAACCCTGCCAACGCTACAGCCCACAGACTTGCCACCGGACCTGAGATATGGAACGAGACTGACGGCAACGTCGATTTCTTTGTCGCAGGCATAGGCACCGGCGGCACCATCACAGGCGTGGGAAGTGCGCTGAAAAAGCTTAACCCGCAGGTACGCATCATTGGCGTGGAGCCTTGGAACTCATCCGTCATCAGCGGCAGCAAGGCCGGTCCGCACAAGATACAGGGCATCGGGGCAGGCTTCGTCCCTAAGGTTCTTGACCTCAGCATCATCAGCGAACTGATACGAGTGAAGGATGAAGAAGCCTATGCTGATGGTCGCCTGTTGGCCAAAGAGGAAGGCGTGCTTGCCGGCATATCTTCCGGCGCGGCGCTCCATGCAGCCATTTCCGTAGCTCGTCGCCCTGAGAATGAGGGTAAGACAGTCGTTGTGCTGCTCCCCGACACAGGCGAGAGATACCTATCCACAAAACTTTTTCAAGAAGAATAATCAATCATGGCAGACGCAAAGAAACTATCAATCATAGCCTTCAGTGGCGATTTCGACAAGCTGACAGCCACGTTCACCCTGGCTACGGGAGCGGCGGCAGTAGGCTACGAGGTAAACATCTTCTTCACCTTCTGGGGCTTGGATGCCATCAAGCAGAAGCAGGGACGCGCATTCCTCGGTTCCAACTGGCTTACTAAGCTATTCGGCTTTATGATGGGTGGACTCGCCGCCACTCCTACCAGCCGTTTCAATTTCCTCGGTGCAGGACCCACCATATTCCGCAAGCTGATGCGCAAGAACAATGTTGCTACCCTTGAAGAGTTAGTCGAAGCGGCAAAAGTGCTCGGTATCAACCTCTACGCCTGCGAGATGGCCATGCACGTGCTGGGTCTCAAGAAGGAGGACTTCATACCGGAGGTGAAGGATGTACTGGGCGTTGCCACGTTCCTGGAACTCTCCGAAGGCGGACGAACACTGTTTATTTAGGACTTAACCAAAACAAGGATTACAACTGAATTTATGGCTACACACATATTAGACATCACGGCAGAGCACTGCCCCATGACATTTGTAAAGACAAAGATAAAGCTGGCTCAGATAGCCAAGGGCGACACCCTTGAGGTGCTGCTCAAGGAGGGCGAACCTCTGAACAACGTACCGAAATCAGCACAGGAACAGGGCTTTGACGTTCTTGGCACTGAGCAAGTAGAAGGCGACACATGGCGTGTCACCATCCGCAAGTAGTTTATTAATTCAACTTTCGGAAGTAGATTGTTCATTTTGTTGTGCCAAAAATGTATGCAAACGTAGAGAAAACAGCCACTGTAGAGCACTCCATCTATTAGGCAAAGGACTGACAAACGGTTTTTCCGCCACGTGCGGAAACATTTTCCGCAGCGTGCGGAAAAACTTTCCGTAACGGTGCGGAAAAACTTTCCGTCAGCTGCGGACTGCCCATGTACCCCTCCGTAATGGCGTTATTCCTATTACTATCGAGAAAAGCTTCAGTAATACAAATGTCGATAACTTCAAGCGAAGCGTTAACTTCAATAACTTCAACAACTTCAATAACTTCAATAAAAAAAGATTATGAGCGAAAACAACATCCAGCGTAGTGTTACTACGCAGACCGCACGGAAACTGGCTAACACCACCAAGACCGCCCCGCAGATGGGGTCCATCACCCCTCGACTGCTGCTGAAACTCCTTCCATGGGTTCAGGTAGAGAGCGGCACCTATCGTGTAAACCGCACAAAGGTTGAGTTGCGCAAGGCCGAGCGCATCAAGATAAGCTACCTCGATGGCGTGCCATCATTCACGGCTAAGAGCCTGCGTCGCATACCTCTGTTCTCTCACATCGACGAGACCATCGTATCGCGTCTCGCACGCCGCTTCGTCACTGAGGAAGTGGAGCTGGGACAGTATCTCATCAAGGAGGGTGAGGACCGCCAGCGTTTCTTCATCGTTGCCGATGGTCAGGCAGAGGTTATCAAGAAAGGCATACACGGTGAGGAACTGCGCATCGCGCTGCTCAACACCGGCGAGTACTTCGGCGAGGCTGACCTGCTGAGCGACGCTCCTGCCTCTGTCAGCGTCCGCACCATCACCCCTGCTGTGTTCCTCTCTCTGCAGCGTGAGGAACTGGAGCGTCTTACCAAGGAGACACCTGACTTCCGCCAGCAGTTCCAGCAGGCCGTGGATGAGCACCTGCGCCTGAAGGCTACCGTCAACGACCACGGCGAGAAGCACATCGACCTCGTCAGCGGTGCCGAGGAAGACAATATCATCCCCGAGACATACATCGACTACGACGAGCAGCCCACGGAGTATTCACTCAATACGCTGCAGACCATCGTGCGTGTTCACACCCGCGTCAGCGACCTCTACAACAATCCTTTCAACCAGCTTGAGCAGCAGTTGCGCCTCAGTATCGAAAGCCTCAAGGAGCGTCAGGAGTGGGAGCTCATCAACAACCGCAAGTTCGGACTCCTTGCCACAGCCGACCCGTCAGCGCGCATCTCGGCACGCTATGGTGCTCCGACACCTGATGATCTTGACGAGCTTATCTCACTCGTTTGGAAAGAGCCGTCATTCTTCATCGCCAACCCGCGTGCCATTGCTGCCTTCGAGCGTGAGTGCACATGGCGCGGAGTGCCTCCTGTTACACAGGACATCTTCGGCACAAAGGTCATCACATGGCGCGGCATACCTCTCATCCCTTCAGATAAAGTAGAGGTAAAGGGCCAGTACCTGACCAATCGCGGTGTGGGCACCACCGACATCATCCTCGTACGTGCCGGCGAGAAGAACCAGGGTGTCGTAGGACTTCATCAGACTGGCATCCCCGGCGAGATTGCTCCGTCGCTCTCCGCACGCCTCATGGGACTGGACAAGTTTGGCGTTGCCAGCTATCTGCTCACTAAGTACTTCAGCCTCGCCTCACTCACGGACGATGCCATCGCCGTGCTTGAGAACGTCGAAGTAGGTTACTATCACGATTACCAGCACAGGAATCAAATTGAGAAATAATGTATAACATCGATCATAATATCACCGACATTGACACCATCGGTCAGCTGCGGCAGATTGCATCCCGCTTCTGCCCTGAGGAGCTGCAGTCCGTGGCTCGCACCGTCATACCCGATGAAGTCGATGCCCTGAACCTCGCAGACCTTGAGGCAGGCTTCCTGAGCCTGCTCCAGGGTGGCAGCGGGTTCCCCGAAGTCCCTGCTCCGAGTGGTGGTGTAGATACCTCTTCCCCATCATCACTCGCCGCACCGTCGCCATCGTTCGGTGTGGGGCTGCCTGAGGAGGAGAAACTCCGCAACCTGAACTACGAGGAGCGCGACACCCTCAGCCTCGACCAGATACGCCGTGACTTCCCCGTACTCCATCAGACGGTGAACGGTCATCCCCTCATCTGGCTTGACAACGGTGCCACGACGCAGAAGCCGCAGTCGGTCATCGACACCCTCTCCCACTACTACGAGCACGACAACTCAAACATCCATCGCGGAGCCCACACTCTCGCGGCACGCGCCACTGACCAGTATGAGGAAGCGAGGCAGAAGGTGGCAGACTTCATCAACGCCCCTTCGGCAGAGAATATCGTCTTCGTACGTGGCACCACAGAGGGTATCAACCTCGTTGCCCAGACCTTCGGGCGCAAATACCTCAATCCAGGCGACGAGGTCATCGTCTCCACACTTGACCATCATGCCAACATCGTGCCCTGGCAGCAGGTGAGCAAGGAGCGCGGCGCCAAGCTTCGCGCCATCCCCGTCAACAGCCGAGGCGACCTCATCCTTGAGGAATATGAGCGTATCATCGGTCCGCGTACCAAGTTCGTCTCTGTAGGACATGTGAACAACACCTTCGGCACCATCAACGACGTCGAGCGCATCATCGAGATAGCCCACCGTTACAACGTGCCGGTACTCATTGACGGAGCGCAGAGCATTGCTCATACCCCTATCGATATACGGAAGCTCGATGCCGATTTCTTCGTGTTTTCGGGACATAAAATCTATGGTCCCAACGGCATCGGCGCCGTATATGGAAAGAAGGAGTATCTGGAGCTTCTGCCCCCATGGCAGGGTGGCGGCAACATGATACAGGATGTCACCATCGAGGAGACCAAGTTCAATGGTCCGCCTGCACGCTTCGAGGCAGGCACGCCCAATGTTGCTGATGCCATCGGTCTCGGTGCTGCCCTTGACTACGTGAAGCGCATCGGACTGCCCAACATCGAGGCACATGAGCACGACCTCACGGAATATGCCCGCGAACAGCTTGCCCTCATCCCTGGCGTCACCATCCTGGGCAACCCGAAGCGCCGCGTCAGCGTCGTCTCCTTCGTCATCGACGGTCAGGACGTGCCGCTCACGGGTCAGCTGCTTGACAAGGAAGGCATCGCCGTGCGTGCCGGACACCACTGCGCACAGCCCGCATTGAGAGCATTAGGTTACGAAATGTCAGTGCGCCCCACCTTCGCACTCTACAACACACGTGACGAAGTTGATGCTCTCGTGCAGGCTGTCAGGAAGATTGCCGGAAGCTAAATGTATTGAGACACAAAATCACAAACAGACTAACACACACAACGACAAAGCCCGAAGCGCAGCTTTCGCTATGCTTCGGGCTTTGTTGTATGATAACGGCTTAGAGAGCTGAGGCGCTGTAGAGCCAGTCGTAGATGCAGGAGCAGATGCCGAAGAGGGCTATGCCCAGGGTGCAGACGGCAAGCGCAGCCTTAGTGCTGAAAGCGGTCTGGAAGTAGGGCAACGGCGTGTCGGTCTGCTTGATATACATAGCCTTGACGATGAGCAGGTAATAGTACAAGCTCACTACGGTGTTGACCAAGGCGATAAATACTACCAGGTAGGCATAGAAGGAACCCTGCTCGGCAGCGGCCATGAAGACGAAGAACTT
>DEKQ01000105.1 GCA_002353975.1 Prevotellaceae bacterium UBA2718 | reverse complement strand
GGCCAGCACGTTGGGGTCGAAGATGATGTCCTCGGTAGGGAAACCGATGCCTTTGAGCAGCCGGTATGCGCGGCGTGCCACCGTCACCTTGCGGTCGTAGGTGTCCGCCTGCCCCTCTTCGTCGAAGAGCATCACGACGGTGGCGGCTCCCATTGACTTGATGTGGCGCGCCTTGCGCAGGAAGGACTCCTCGCCTTCCTTCAGCGAGATGGAGTTGACGATGGGTTTGCCCTGCACATTCTCCAGTCCCGCCTCTATGACGTCCCACCGCGACGAGTCAATCATCACGGGCACGCGGGCTATGTCGGGCTCGGCGGCAATGAGTCGCAGGAATGTCGTCATGGCCTCCACGCCGTCTATCAGGCCGTCGTCCATGCAGATGTCTATCACCTGTGCGCCGCGCTCCACCTGCTGTCGCGCCACGCTCAGCGCAGCCTCATAGTCCTTCGCCTGTATGAGCTTCTTGAATTTTGCCGACCCTGCCACGTTCGTCCTCTCGCCCACATTGATGAATGGACGCTCCGTTCCGTTTGTTGCTGTATCACAGTGACCGCTCTCCCCTGCCGTCAGCACCTCCAGTCCTGACAGCACCATAGGTCTCACACCCTCTTGTCCGGGCAGTGGCCGTGGCTTGCATATCCCCTCTCCTTGCGAGAGAGTTAGGGAGAGCTTTTCTATATGCTTAGGCGTTGTGCCGCAACAGCCGCCGTAGATGTTTACCCTGCTGCCGCTGCTGAACATGTCAAGGGCTGCCTGTGCAAAGGTCTCGGGCGTCTCGTCGTAGGTGCCCATGACGTTTGGCAGACCCGCATTGGGGTGCACGCTGATGCGGCATGGCGCTATCTTGTCCAGACGGCTGATGTATGGCAGCAGCTGCTTGGCGCCGAAGCCGCAGTTCAGGCCTATGGAGAGCAGCGGCCCGTGGCTCATGGAGGCCACGAAGGCATCGATGGTCTGTCCGCTCAGCGTGCGTCCGGAGGCATCGCTCAGCGTGGCGCTGACCATCACGGGGATGTCCTCGCCGCGCTCTTCGCAGAGGTCTATGATGGCCTTCATGGCACACTTGGCGTTGAGCGTATCGAAGACGGTCTCTATGAGCAGCACGTCACAGCCGCCGTCTATGAGGCCTCGCGCCTGCTCACGGTAGGTGTCATACAGCTCCTGAAACGATATGTCGCGCGCTCCGGGGTCGTTCACATTGCCGCTGATGGAGAGGGTCTTGTTCGTGGGGCCCATAGAGCCTGCCACCAACCGTGGGCGGTCATACGCGTCGGCCACCTCACGCCCCAGTGCAGCACCGGCACGGGCTATCTCATATACCCTGTCCTCCAGGCCGTAATCGCCTAAGGAGAAGCGGTTGCAGTTGAAGGTGTTGGTCTCTATGATGTCGGCTCCGGCATCCAGATAGGCGCGGTGCATCTGCCTCACAAGGTCTGGCCGCGTCAGGCACAGCACGTCGTTGCAACCCTTCAGCGGCACGGGATGGCTGCTGAACAGGCTGCCGCGAAAGTCCTCCTCCTTCAGCTGAAACTGCTGAAGGTACGTTCCCGTGGCACCGTCAAGGATAAGCACCCGCTCATCCAGTAGTCTCTCTATTTCCTGTCGGCTATATCGCATATAGATGTGTCTCAAGTGTTGTATTTGTGTAAGTGTCGTTGCCATGCATGCGTGCGCACACACTAAACCAATGTGCAAAATTAAGCATAATTTCCCAAACAGCCAAGAAAACGGCAAAAAAGTTCCTTGCACACGTCCCGCGACACCCCACAAAAAGTAATAGTAGGTCTTTCTGCTTGTAAAAGACCTGCTATTAGGAGGTAATAAACCTACCATTACTGAGTAAAAGACCTACTATTAGGAGGTAATAAACCTACCATTACCGGGTAAAAGACCTACTATTACAGGGCGGTGTGAATAGCAATGATTGCGGAGAGTCGCGGAATTGGAATGTGCTGATAATGAACTTCTTCTGATACTCGTTTCAGAATGTATCGCAATCCGCAGGGCTAATTCTCAATTCTCAGTTCTCAATTCTCAATTTGACGCCCGTCACAGCCTGATGATTGTGCTGCCACGGTGGCCTATCTGCACGACGAAGATGCCGTGCAGGTCTTGTGCCGGTATGGTGATGGGTGTGTGGGTGTCTGCGGTGGTGTTGATTGTGGTGCGGCGCACTATGCGGCCTGTGGTGTCATAGACGGTTATGATGTCGCCCGCAGAGGCTTTGCCGAGAGTGGCAGGGGTGTTGTCGGCAGCAGAAGCAGGAGCTTTGGTCGTGCCGTCAAGGGTCACGATGATGTTGCCGGAGCCGTCGGGGCGGGCGGTGGCGGTGGTCAGCGGGGTGGTGGAGATGTTGCTGATGCCCGTCAGTCCCAGCACTTCGAGCATACCGTGATAGGCGTCTATCTCGCCGTAGCCGTAGTGGTCGTTAGGGTAGGAGAGGGCAGGGTCGGGATGTCGGGCGGTCTTGGCTATGATGTCCATGATGCGGTCCTTAGTCAGCGACGGGTCTGCCTGCAGCCAGAGGGCTATGATGCCTGTTGCTACGGGACATGCCATGGATGTGCCGCTAAGTGCCATCCATCCGTAGTCGCGCCCCGTATAGTCGCTGTGAGTGCCGTTGAGGTCCACGATGTATGAGTCTGCGGCAGGGTTGTAGGACTGTATGAAATGGCTGTTCAGCGATGAGATGAGCGCCTGACCTGGTGCACAGAGGTCGGGTTTGATGAGTCCTGTGGGTGATGGGCCTATGCTGGAGTATGAGCTCAGCATGCCGTCCTTGCCCGCCGTTACGGTCTTGATTTGCTCCTTGTAGTTCACGAATGACGTGCGCCACGATGTGCTGCCCACGGCGATGACGGAGGGTAGGGTAGCGGGGGAGTTGATGCTGGCACCCACTTCTGCCCCGTCGAGGTTGAATTTAGTGCTGCGATACTCGGTCAGGATGCCCTCCTGCACGTAGGCATAGGCCTCTGAGTCCGTGCCTATGAGCTCTATGACGTAGGAATGCTTCTTGAAGTCCTCGTTCGGAGGGGTGAGGTAGATGTCGTAACCCACGCGTCCCGGGTTGAAAGCATCTGCTCCGCTGAAGATTTTCACCTTCGCCTTGCTCAGCTCGTTGCCCATCGTCTCCTCATACCAGTCGTTCCACGGCAGCAGGTTGACCTTCTCGCCGTTGCGATATATGCCCCCGCCCCTGAAGCCGAGGCCCCAGGCGTGGTAGTTGTAGCGCGAGGTGTTCTTCACGTCGGTTATCTTCAGCACCAAATGGCTGGTGGCGCTGACGTGCAGGGCCAGTTCGGTGGCAGAACTTTCAGGCATGAACAGTCCGCCGACGGTATCGCGTTCGGCAGGCTTGGGCAGGTAATAGCGCTTATCCGCATCATTGCCCGCTGAGGCTACGATAATCTTTCCCGGGCCGGTGATGGCTGCGGCGTATCGCTCAGTGAGAGGGTCATCATAGGCTATGTCATACGATCCGCCGATGCTGAAGTTCACGACGCACGGCATACCCACGCTGTCGGCGTAGTGAAACATATTCTGGAAGGCCTGCATATATATGACGTCGGTGACGGCATCCTTCAGCTGTTGTGAGAGCAGCGTGTCGTTGGAGTTTATGATGGTGCTGGCAAGGTATATGTCCGCCTCTGGTGCCATGCCCGTATATGGCGTGTCGCACCCGTTGCCGGCAGCGGTGCCTGCCACATGAGTGCCGTGATAGTGCATGTAGGCGTCAGCGGAATGGTCTTTGGCCTCCACGCTCTCGGGGGTGGAATACAGCGTGCCGATGGGAAACTCGGCGTACTCGTTGTATGCCTGTTTGGGCTTGTTGTCCAGCATATCCCACATCCTGACGACGCGCAGACGCCCGTCTTTCTTAGAGCGGAACGTGGGGTGTCCGATGTCGAAGCTCACGTCCTGCACGCCGATGAGTATGCCTTCACCGTCAAAAGCCTGCTGCAATGGTCCGAAACCCTGCTGCAGCTTGTCCGTTCCGGTTCGCTGAAGGGTGAGGTCGTTCAGTGCTTTCATGCGCCTCTTGTTGGCCTCTATGCGCGTGATGCGGCTGTCCTCCGAGAGCTTTGCCAGGCTGTCGAGCGGCACCAGCGCTATGTGTATGCCGCCAGCGTGGCTCATGCACCACGGATGCACGGCCTCCTCAGGGCCTTCAACGAATACCATCAGCCTGTCAGCAAGGCCGTTACCGTTGTTTGCGCTTGTTCCGTTTGTCGCTATGTCACGGCTGCTATCCCCGCTGCCCTTAGCCCCGGAGGTGGAGTGGGGGAGTGCTGACGATGATATATGACGGTGCACACGCTCCCTGACGTAGCGCGACATCTTGCTGTAGTCCTGGGCTTGCAGGGGCACGCAGCACACCAGCAGGAGCATCGATATGGTTAGTAGGTAGTTCCTCATCTGCTGCTATACAGCTAACGGTTATTTCACTGCCTTGCAGTAGGAGGCGACGTGTCTCACGTCGCAACAATCTGCCGGATTGCGTCGTGGTACACGTCGCCTCCTACTTGTGTGCTGCAAAATTAGGCATTTTTCTTGAAAACACAAAAAAAAGGCAGGATTTTCGTCCTGCCTTCTTTATATTAGAGTGTGTATTGACTTAGAATGGGAACTTGTAACCCAGTGTAATCTGGAATACAGAGTTCTTGTCACCGTCGAAGTTCTTGAATGACTTTGTCAGACCGATGTTGTAACGTGCATCGAGCACTACGTGAGCATACTCGTAAGAGAGACCTACTGGGATAGAGAAGTCAACAGTCTTCTTGTCGGTGTCAATGCCAATTGCATTATAGAAGTCCTTTACGTCAACAGAAGTGTTGCCATCAGAGAACTTTGCCTTTGTGTTGAAGCCTACCTGAACACCAGCCTTAACAGCCAGACCCTTAACGATGTAGTACTGAGCCAAGATAGGAATGTTGATGTAGTCCATGTTAACCTTTAAATCGGTATTCTTAACTTTGGCACCCTGCATAGAGTAGAGTACACCAGCTGTAACCTCAAAGTTCTCAGCTGCACCGTATGCAAACTCAAGTCCGCCTACGAAACCTACCTTAGACTTTGTGCCATCATCCTTTGTGAGTGAAGAGATGTTGATACCAGCCTTAGGCATTACGCTGAACTGACCAACTTCATTCTGTGCGCTTACGCCGAGTGCAGCAATCATCATAGCTGCGATCATCATAATCTTTTTCATAATCTTTTACTTTGTTTTAATTAAGTTAAACAATTTTTCCTAATTCCAAGTGCAAAGTTATGTTTTAATTGCATATCCATGTAACAAAAGTACAAAAAAAACGAAATAAACTGCATAAAAATGATAAAAATCAACTATACGATGCAATTTTAGTGTTAAAAAGAGTGTTTCTTTGCTTCCTTTTCACGGCGTTTCTGTTCTTTTCTCAGTTCTTTCTCGCGCTTTTCCTGCTCCTTCTTCAGTTCTTTCTCACGCTTTTTCTGCTCCTTCTTCAGGCGCTTCAGCTCCTTGGCGCTGGCCTTTGCCGCTTCCTTCTCAGCGGCTTCTTCCTCCTTGGCCTCTGCTGCCTCCTCAAGATTCTTGCGCAGCATCTCCTTGTCGAAGGTTATCACCTTGCCCAATATGCCGAGCGAGAGCGTCTTATTCTCGCCGTTCAGCCTCACGTGCGTAGTATTAAAGAGGTAGTAGTCATCCACCTTCAATTTGGTATTGAGCACCACCTCGATGGTCTTCACCACCACGCTCTTGCCTATGCCCGTGAGCACATTGTCGCCATAGCGCTCCTCGGCCTCCTCGGCAATGTATTCCTTCACCGCCTCCATCATAGCCTCCTTATGGGCTTTCTTGTCAGGCACGGTCTGTGTCATCAGCACCGCCACCAGCAGTATGATGATAATTACAAGTAGTTTCTTCATTCTGCTAATTTGTTATGTCTGTCTTGATAATTTATTTTCTATATATGAAGTTGGCTTTTAGAAAGTCATCCAGTGTTACAAGATTTAGTTTTGGGAATGGTATTTGGTTAAGTATATTGAAGTGGTTGTCTTCTGATACTAAATAGTCTGCATTTGCAGCAAAGGCACAATCTACGAACTTATTGTCATCATATTACTACGTGTCGCATTGTTATCAGTTATAAGAGGTCCTGAAATGCGAACCACGCAGATCACTCAGTTTCTGCTCGTTCCATTCCCCATTCTCCCAAAGTCTGTCCATCTCATTGTCTATTTCCTTTGCATAGAATGCAGCTAACTGTTGTCGCAGGTTTTCCAATCCTGTCTCGGACTTGATATGAGAGACAAGATTAAACACATGAATCTGTGCAGGACTAAAGGTTATCTGTTCCATAGTTCTCAACTTGCTTTGATTGTTTTCTGTGTGCAAAGATACTCTTTTTTATTTTTTTCACCAAGAAATAATCGTAAAAAATAATTCCGTCAGTGTGCCTCGAGCCAGTTCTTGCCCCAGCCGGCATCGGCGAGGAGCGGCACGGTGAGCTCGGCGGCGTGTTGCATCTCCTCTTTCACGAGGTGCTCCAGGCGGTCGTGTTCCTCGGGGGGGCAGGAGAAATTCAGTTCGTCGTGCACCTGTAGTATCATCTTAGCCTTCAGTCCCTCTGCCTTCATGCGCCTATAGACGCGTACCATAGCTACTTTCATGATGTCGGCTGCGGTGCCCTGTATGGGTGCGTTGACTGCGTTGCGCTCGGCAAAGGCGCGCACGGTGCCGTTGTGTGAGTTGATGTCGGGCAGGTAGCGGCGGCGTCCCATCAGCGTCTGTGCGAAACCGTTCTGCTGGGCCTGTTCCTTAGCGCTTTCTATGTAGGCCATCACCTTCGGGAAACCCTCGAAATAGCCGTCTATCAGCTCCTTTGCCTCATGGCGGTCTATGTCCAGTCCCTGTGCCAGACCGAAGGCGCTGATGCCATAGATGATGCCAAAGTTGGCGCTCTTGGCCTTGCGGCGCTCCTCTTTCGTCACTTCGTCTATCTGCTTATGATATATCTTCGCGGCGGTGGCGGCATGGATGTCCTGCCCGCTGTTGAAGGCATTGATCATGTGTTCATCGTGCGAGAGGCTTGCCATGATGCGCAGCTCCACCTGGCTGTAGTCACAGGAGAGGAACTCCTCGCCTGCCTCGGGGATGAAGCAGCGGCGTATCTCGCGCCCGTCATCGGTGCGCACAGGGATGTTCTGCAGGTTCGGGTCGCTGGATGAGAGGCGTCCCGTGGCGGTCACGCATTGGTTAAACGTCGTGTGTATGTGTCCGGTGCGGGGATTGACGAGCTTCGGCAGCGCCTCCACGTAGGTCCCGATGAGCTTCTTCAGCCCGCGCCACTCCAGTATTTTCCCCACTATCGGGTGGCGACCGCGCAGTTGTTGCAGCACTTCCTCGGCGGTGGAGAGCTGCTTGGTCTTTGTCTTCTTCGTCTTATCCGTTATCTTCAGCTTCACATAGAGTATGTCCGCCACCTGCTTTGGCGATGCTATGTTGAACGTCTCGTCGGCCAGTTCATATATCTCGCGCTCTATATTGGCCAGTCGCGCAGAGAGTTCGTCGTTCACGCGCTGTAGCTCCTGCGTGTCGATGAGCACTCCGTTCAGCTCCATCTCGGCCAGCACGGGCACCAGCGGCATCTCCACCTGCTCAAAGAGCGTGAGCATACCGGCGGCCTTCAGCGCTGCCTCATACTGCTCTTTCTGCTTGGGCAGCTGCGTAACGATGTCCCGGCTGAAGGGTCGTTCCATATATTCCTTGTTGCGATGCAGGTCGGGGTTGATGAGATAGTGAGCCACCATCGTGTCCCACAGACGGCCTTTCACCGTGATGCCCTCGTGCCACAGCAGCTGCAGGGCATACTTCGCATTCTCCATCACCCACGTCTTGCTGTCATCATCGAAAAGCGCGGCGAGGTTCTTGATGATGTCATCGCGCCGGGGCAGGGTAGGGGGGAGAGGAATGTATGCCGTCGTCTCTTCGTCTGCTCCGAGTGCAATTCCGGTCATTTTGGCGTCTATGCCGCTCTTTTGGTCTCCTTCGACGCTAGAATTGATTTTTTCATAGGTAGAAATTTTATGCAGAAATTGGAGGGCATCTTCCACGTTTTCAAGCGTTTGGATGTTTGAAACAGGCTCGGATTCGTCCTCTCTCGTTGAAAATTTGAAACTTCCTGTGCCCTCGGCTTCAAATTCTTCAAAAAAAGAGGGTTGAAAATTAACATCCGTTTGCTTTTTTGAAGACTTTTTTGTTTTTGCCGTTTTTGGCTGCGATTGAGTGTTCGAGGTGCCGAGAAGTTTGTCGGCGAAGGTTTTGAACTCCAGTTCGTCGAAAAGTTGCTTCAGTCGTTCCAGATCTGGTTCATGCACTTTCATCGCGTCGAGGTCTATGTGCATCGGCACGTCGGTGCGTATGGTTGCCAGCTTGCGCGACATGATGATGTCGTCAACGGCGCCCTCCACCTTCTCGCGCAGCTTACCTTTTATCTCACTCGTACGCGCGAGGAGCCCCTCTATGCTGCCGAACTCGCCTATGAGCTTGGCTGCGGTCTTCTCGCCCACACCCGGGCAGCCGGGGTAGTTGTCGCTCGCGTCGCCCATCAGACCGAGCAGGTCTATCACCTGCGATGTGTCGTTCAAACCGTACTTTTCTGTCACTTCCTTCGGCCCCATGTCCTCATAGCCCCCACCGTGACGCGGGCGGAGGATGTGAATCCGGTCCGTTACTAACTGCGCATAGTCCTTGTCGGGCGTGAGCATGAAAACGTCCATTCCATCGGAGGCGCCATGATGTGCCACGGTACCGATGACATCGTCGGCCTCATAGCCGTCAACCTGTAGCACGGGGATGCGATAGGCCGCGAGGATATCCTTGATGATAGGCACGGAGAGGCGTATGTCCTCGGGTGTCTCCTCGCGTTGCGCCTTGTAGGCGGGGAACATCTCGTGGCGGAACGTCTTGCCGTGGTCAAAGGCCACTGCGACGTGCGTGGGGGTCATTTTCTGCAATACCTCGTTGAGGGTGTTGCAGAAGCCCATCACGGCACTCGTGTTCAGGCCCTTGCTGTTGATGCGGGGCGCGCGGATGAGGGCGTAATAACTGCGGTAGATGATGGCGTAGGCATCAAGGAGGATGAGTTTATTGTCCATAGGTCTTTGTGCGTGATACGTAGATTCCGGCTCATGCGCAACGTGTGTTTATGCGCTTCTTTCTCCGCAAAATTAATAATAATTTTTCAATAAAATCACATCTTGTGCTGAAAATCAATTTTTTTTATTAACTTTGCATGTTGAAACGCCAAAGGACCAAGGGTATATCACGTTGAATTTCACCTTGGAGACGGGCTGTAAACGAGTATGAACGAGATACTGAAGCAAATACGCAAACCCATTGAGAATGAACTCAGTGACTTCGCGACACTGTTTGATGAGTCGCTGAGCCACACCGACGGTACTCTGTCTAAGGTGCTTGACGAGGTTCGCAAGCGCTCGGGCAAGCGTATGCGCCCCGTGCTGACCATCCTCATGGCAAAGAATTTTGGACGTGTGACGGATGCCACGCTCCATGCAGCCACCGGACTTGAATTGCTCCACACCGCCTCGCTCATTCACGATGACGTGGTAGATGAGTCTGACGAGCGCAGAGGCAGAGCCTCGGTCAACTCCGTTTTCGGCAATAAGGTGGCGGTGCTTGCGGGAGATTTCATCACTTCCTTAGCGCTGAAAAGTATGTCAAAGACCGGCATGATAGAGATGGTAAAAAGCATCTCAAACCTTGGATGCAAACTGTCTAACGGCGAACTGAAACAGCTCTCCGTGATAGGGCAGAGCGACATCACTGAGGAGGATTATTTTGACGTGATAGACCAGAAGACGGCATCGCTCTTTGCCACCTGTGCTTACCTCGGTGCGCTGTCGGCAGATGCCACTGAGGAGGAGCAGAAAGCAGCTCAGGATTTCGGGCATTTCATTGGTACGATATTCCAGATACGCGACGACATCTTTGACTATTACGACTCAACGGAGATAGGCAAGCCTACGGGCAACGATATGCGCGAGGGCAAGCTGACCCTGCCGGTGATACATGTGCTGCTCAGCCACGGCGACGAGGAGATGAAGGACATCGCCATGAGGGTGAAGAAACTTACTGCTACACCCGATGAGATTGCCCGTCTGGTGGCTTACACCAAGGAGCACGGCGGCATAGAATATGCCCGCGAAAAGATGGAAAGCATAGACGCCGAGGCGCGGAAATTCATCTCTCAGTGGGTAAAAGACCCGGCATTGAAGGATGCCTTCAGTGCCTATCTTAACTACGTGATACAGAGGACGTTGTAATAGTAGGTCTTTTACCGAGTAAAAGACCTACTATTAGGATGTAAAAGACCTGCTATTAGACGCTAATAGCAGGTCTTTTACTTTACAATGCAGAAAGCACAGTTTTTAATTCATAATTCATAATGCAGAATGCAGAATTTTTTAGTGCATAATTCTGAATTTTGAATTCTTAATTTTTAATTTTCAATCTCCTTTATCAGTATGTCTGCCAGGCGTGATGTGCCGAGGCGGAAGAGTCGGTTAGTCAGCCATTTCTCGCCCAATACTTCTTTCACTATGGTGTAATAGATGATGGCATCCATGCTGGTGTTGATGCCTCCGGCGGGTTTGAAGCCCACCATGCGACCCTCCTTCTCGTAGTATTCCTTGATGCACTGGCACATGACGTATGCCGCCTCTGGCGTGGCTCCGATCTTCTCCTTGCCTGTGCTGGTCTTGATATAGTCTGCGCCGCTGTTCATGGCCAGCCACGAAGCCTTGCGGATGTTCTCAGCGCTCCCCAGACAGCCTGTTTCGAGTATCACTTTCAGCGGTATATCCGGCCCGCAAACGGCCTTCATTTCGCGTATCTCATCGCTCACGCCTTCCTCATCGCCGCTGAGGAATTTGCCTACGGGCAGCACCATATCTATCTCCGTAGCGCCGTCCTTGATGGCAAGTGCGGTCTCGGCTATCTTCACCTCAAGAAATGTCTGTGATGAGGGGAACGAACCGCTGACGCAGGCTATGCCCACGCCCTCTACGTCGAGGCTGTCTTTCACTATCTCGGCGAAGCACGGATAGACGCAGATTGTGGCGGGGTGAGGGAGGTCAGGACACTCGTTGTCCCAGCGGTTCACCTGCTCCACAAACTGCATGATGCTTGTCTCGCTGTCAGTACATTTCAGACTGGTGTACTCGATGCTGCCAAAGAGGAAACGCTTCACGTCTTCGGTATCGTTTTCGCTCGCCTTGGCGATGATGTTTGTTAGTTCTTCCATGTGTTTTTTTTTTTGTTTTTATTACTGTTCCGTGGGTGTTTCGTCCTGCTTTTTCAGGAAATAATCGATGATAATCTGCCCTTTTGAGTTGCCCAAAATGGAAATTATCTCGGCTTTTCCGTCGTCGGAGTTTACCTTTTCTGCCAACTTTTTGATGCTCTTGAAATGCTTCAGAATCGCCTCTTTTGCCTTCGGTCCTATGCCCCGGATGTCGTCTAATTCGCTGTGCAGCGCGCTGCGCGAGCGCTTGTCACGGTGGAACGTGATGGCATAGCGGTGCACCTCGTCCTGCATCTGCGTCAGCACCTTGAAGAGTTCGTCCTCTGTCCTCAGCTGAACGGTGGCATATGGTGCCTCCTCTATGCTCTTCGCATAGGCGTTTTCCATGCCCTTCTCAGGGGCGTTTTCGGGCTTGTGCAGCGACAGTAGTTCGCGCGTCCTGTGGCGGTCGTTCTTGGCTAAGCCCGCAATGGGAATATCCATGCCTAACTGCCCCCATACCACCTCTGCCACGCAGTGCATCTGACCGATGCCGCCATCACAGATTATGAGGTCTGGAGCAGCCTCTGGAGCGCCCTGTGAGGGCTCTACGATGACCCTGTCAGAGAGGTGGGCATAGCGCCGCATCACCACCTCCTGCATGGACGCGTAATCGTCGGGACCGTCAACGGTCTTGATGTTGTATTTGCGATAGTCTTTCTTTGACGGGCGCATACCCTTATACACCACGCAACCCGCCACGGCATTGGTGCCGGAGATGTTTGAATTGTCAAAGAGTTCGATGGTGTAAGGCAGCTTCTCCAGCTGTAATTTCTCCTGCAATTCCTTCATCAGACGCGTGAAACGCTGCTCTGGATTGAGCTTTTCCGTCTGCTTCAGGCGGTCTATGCGGTACTGTCGGCAGTTCATCAGCGAGAGTTCCAGGAGGTGGTGCTTGTCGCCTCTTTGCGGCACGAAGAAGGTTGCGTCGGGCAGTTGCCAGTCTATCGGGAACGGTACGACAATCTCCTTTGCAGTGGAATGGAAACGGCTGCGTATCTCGGGGATGGCCTGCAGCAGCAGTTCCTCGTCAGTTTCGTCCAGTTTGCGCTTGTATTCGTAGGTGAACGACTGGTTTATCGTGCCATTTGTGACGTGCATATAGTTCACGAAAGCATTGCGCTTGTTGTCGTCATCGTCTATGGTGAAGACGTCGATGTCGGTGATGGTGTGGCTCACCACCTCGCTCTTGGCGCAGAATTGCTCCACGAGCAGGTATTTACGCTTCAGCTCTTCGGCATCCTCAAAGCGCAGTTCTTCGGCGGCTTTCTGCATGTCTGCGAAGAGAAGGTTTGACACCTCTCGCGTGTTTCCTTTAAGTATCTCGCGTGCGCGGTCTATCATCTCGCGGTATTCCTCTAATGATTGCCGCCCAATGCACGCCCCGCCGCAGTTGTGGATGTGGTAGTCCAGGCAGGGCTTGTACTTCCCTGCGGCTATGGCTTCAACGGTCAGGGGGAGCCTGCAAGTGCGCGGATGATAGAGTTTCTTTATCAGTTCCAGTATGGCGTACATGCTTCCGATGTGTGAATAAGGCCCGAAATACGTGCCATACTTCCGGTTTATCGTCCTTGTCTTGAAGATGCGCGGGAACGGTTCATTTGTGATGCAGATGGAGGGGTAGGTCTTTCCGTCCTTCAGCAACACGTTGTAGCGCGGGTTATACTTCTTGATGAGGGCGTTTTCCAACAAGAGCGCATCCTCTTCGCTGTTCACCACGGTGTAGGAGATGTCGTGAATCTTGCTCACCAGCACCTTCGTCTTAAACCTATCCACCTCCTTGAGGAAATAGGAGCTGACTCTGCGCTTCAGGTTCTTGGCCTTGCCCACGTAGATGATGACCCCGTCCGCATCATAATACTGATACGAACCGGGCTTCTCTGGCATCGCTGCCACGATGCTCTTCAGGCGCGAAAGACGGTCTTCGTTGTTGTGTTTCACGTGAAACTTAATCTTTGGAAAGTGCTCATTCTTAGTGCGTTATTAGCGTGAAACTCTACTAATTGTTTCACGTGGAACGCTTGCGGGGTTGCGGTGGGTTTATATTCTTAGCAGGGCTGTAACGTCGGCATACTGCTCTAACAGCCGGCGTCCGTGCAGACCCTCGATGGTGAGCTCTATGATTACATTTATATAGACTTTCTTGGGGTGGAATCGCTGCACCAGATCGTAGGCTGCCTTCAGGCTGCCGCCAGTCGCAAGGAGATCATCGTGGATGAGTACGACATCGTCGCTCGTGATGGCATCATCCGTAATGCACACGGTGTCCTTGCCGTATTCCTTCTCGAAGTTTTCTTCTACGACCTTGCCGGGCAGCTTGCCCTTTTTCCTGCATATTGCGACACCTGCGTTGAGGGTGAGAGCTATCGCTGAAGACAGCAGAAAGCCGCGGCTCTCGATTCCTACGATTTTTGTGATGCCTTTGTCCTTGTATAACTCCACGGTCTCGTCGTGCATGATGCGAAGGCACTCGGGGTCATTGAAGAGAGGGGTGATGTCCTGAAACTGTATCCCGGGTTTGGGGAAGTCTGGGATACATCTTACTGCGCTGATAAGTTTTGGATTATTCATAATAGTATATTATAGGTTTTTTGCTATTCTGTTTTTGAGCGATAACTTGCAGGTTTCGGTGACGAGATACTGCGGTGTTTATCGCGGTACGTTGCGATGGTAATGCGAGTGCACGGGCGTAAAAGCGCGTTTATCTGCCCATCATAACGAGCAGCACGTTCACGTCTGAGGGCGATACTCCGGGTATGCGTGATGCCTGGGCGAGGGTGGCGGGGTCGATGGCGGTGAGCTTCTGACGTGCTTCGGTGGAAAGACTCTGGATGTTGGCGTAGTCAAAATGGCCGCGAATGTGGATGTTTTCCAGTCGGCGCATCTTCTCTGCCGTCACTTTTTCGCGCTCTATATAGCCCGCATACTTCAGTTCTATCTCTGCGGCCTCAACGGCTTTGCTGTTCTTCATAGCTGCAATAACGGCGGTTTCTGCGTCTGTTTCGTTATCGCTGCTTTTTACGTTGCAGGCAGTGAGGTCTGTGTCCTCAGCTGCAAGGAGGCGATGCTTCAGTGCAGGCAGCGCATCGGCGAGAGTCCAGAGCCCTATGTCGGGGCGTGCGATGAGTTCGCGCAGTTTGCATCCAACGCTGAGAGGAGTATTGCCAGCCGATTTCAACGCATCGTTGACCTGGCGAGGTTTGATGTTGTAATCGTTACAGAAACGAACGATTTCATCTATCTTTTCCTGCTTCCTCTTATAGCGTTCGTAGCGCTCTGTGGAGGCAAGACCTATTTTGTACGATTTCTCCGTCAGTCGTGCATCGGCATTATCCTGTCTGAGGAGGATGCGGTACTCAGCCCTGGAGGTGAACATACGGTAAGGTTCATCCACGCCCTTCGTCACCAGGTCATCGATGAGGACACCTATATACGCCTCGTCGCGTCCGAGTGTCAGTGACGGAATGTGGGTGTCGGGCGTCTGGTTAGCCGTGCCGGCTCCGAGGTGTGAAGCGTAGAGGGCGGCGTTGATGCCTGCCATGATACCCTGTCCGGCAGCTTCCTCATAGCCTGTGGTGCCGTTCACCTGCCCGGCGAAGAACAGACCCTCGCAGCATTTAGACATCAGCGAGTGATAGAGCTGCGTGGGGTCGAAGAAGTCATACTCTATTGCGTAGCCCGGACGGTAGATTTTTACGTCGCGCAGGGCGGGTATGGCTCGCAGTGCCTGCAGCTGTATGTCCATGGGGAGTGAGGACGAGAAGCCGTTGAGGTACATCTCGTTGGTGTTGATGCCTTCGGGTTCGAGGAAGAGCGGATGGTGGTCACGGTCGGGGAAGGTGTGGAGCTTTGTCTCGATGGACGGGCAGTAGCGCGGGCCGATGGACTGGATCTGGCCGTTGTAGAGCGGGGAGTCAGCCAAGCCGCTGCGCAGAATCTCATGGCATTCCGGCGTGGTGTTGAAGGTATAGCAGGGCAGGAGGATCTTTCCGGCAGTTCCGGCGGTCCCGGGTTTTCCGGATATTCCGGAATCTCCGGATAATCCGGCAGCTCCGGTCTCCTCCCCCTTGGGGGAGG
>DEKQ01000032.1:3801-5731 GCA_002353975.1 Prevotellaceae bacterium UBA2718 | reverse complement strand
AATTCTCAATTCGGCTTAGATGTTGAAGATATGGTGGAAGCCGCTGAGGCGGAAGATGTCTTCCACGTCTTCGTTGAGGTTGCGTATGGTGACGGTACCGCCGTTGAGTTCGCTGTTCTTCTTGAGCTGCATGAAGAAGCGGAGACCTGAGGAGCTGATGTACTCCAGGTCTGTGCAGTCGATGATGAGGTTCTGACTTGCCAGGTCTGCTACGCGGTTCAGCACCTCGCTCATATTGGTGGTTGCTACGGTGTCAAGCTCGCCATTGAGACGTACGATGACTTCGTTCTCTTTCTGTTCGATGTTAACTTTCATTTATCGTGATGTTTTTTGAAAGGGTTAGTATGTTTTTATCTTCTTTGCGGTCATATATGACGCTGTCCATGAGTTGCTGATAGAGGTGTATGCCCAGGCCTCCTATTTGTCTGTTGTCTATGGCCTGTTCCACGTCTATGTCCTGCTGTTCGAGGGGGTTGAACGGCTTTCCGCTGTCAGTTATGATGATGGTGATGTCACCCTCCTGCGCTTCGGTGGGCGGCATGGAGAGGATGTCTATTTCGATGTTTCCCAGTTCGCCTTTTGGGTATGCATAGTTGATGACGTTGGCTACGGCCTCTTCTACAGCGAGCAGTATCTTGCGCGTCAGCCGCCTGCCGCAGCCGAGGCATTCGCAGTATTCCCTGAGCAGTGACTTGAGGCGTGTTATCTCTTCTGTTTCGTTGCTGATGCGGAGTGTAGGCGTCTGCATGGGCATTGGGTTGGTGATGCAGAGGAGTGTCATGTCGTCGTGACGGCCTCCGTTCTCATTAATCTCCTCATCTGTCTGTATGTCAAAGTCATCATCGTCGCGCGATGCGAAGTGCAGCGTCTGCAGCGCGATGTAGTTCAGCAGGTCTTGCGTGCTCTTCGCATGATAGTTCTGCACGATGCTCACGAGGCGCTTGAGGCCCATGCATTTCCTTTCGGCATTGCGTATCTCGGTGATGCCGTCGGTATATAGCACTATGTATGAGCCTTCGGGGAAGAGTATGCCGCGCTGGCGGAATTTGTAATCCTTGTCGTAGCCTATGGGTATGTCGGGGTCGGTGTCTATCGGTAGTCCGTTTACTATCGGCGGATTGTGTCCGGCATTGCAGTAGGTGAGCAGTCCGTGGCGCATGTCAAGCTTGCCCACAAAGGCGGTGACGAACATCAGGCTGGGGTTTCTCTCAGAGAGCACGCCGTTGATTTGGCTCACTATCTCCTCGGGCGTATTGTAGTGTTGCGCCGTCATGCGGAAGAGGTTGACGGCAGATGACATCATCATGGCGGCAGAGATGCCCTTGCCGCTGACGTCGCCGATGATGAAGTAGAGCGTATCGTCGCGCTGATAGAAGTCATAGAGGTCGCCTCCCACCTCCTGCATCGGCAGTAGCGCTGCAGAGAGATTGTCGGGGAAATCGTACCGCAGTATGTTCATCTGTATATTGTGTGCTATGCGCATCTCGTACTTCATGTCGCTCTGCTTCTTCTTTGCATGGTTGAGGAGCAGGGTGTTGTAGATGCTGCGCTGTATGATGTATGCCAGTGCCATCAGTCCTGCCAGCATGAGTATGAGGGTAAGGATGTTCTGCATACGGCTGAGTCCGTAAATCTCAGACTTGGGACATGCCAGGCGTACCTGTAGTCCGTGTCCCTGCACATTCTTTACTCCTATGAAGTAGTCAGTGCTATCCATGACTATGCTGTCAGACGATACCAACAGTGTCCCTTTGTCGTCAAGCAGCTGGCAGACGGAGCCTTTATAGGGTTTGGCATCCTCGAGGACTTTCTTCAGCGATGTCAGCGAGACGTCTATGCACAGCACTCCTACCACCTTCTCTTTCTTAACCTTGGCCTTTGCCTGAGCCTGCTCACGCTCGGCAAACTCCGTGCGAGGGTCTTTGTTAGC
>DEKQ01000032.1:299-3744 GCA_002353975.1 Prevotellaceae bacterium UBA2718 | reverse complement strand
GATGCCGGCATCGCTCTGATCTCGCTCAATCACAACCTTGAGCGGCCTGGTGAGCGATATGAGGAGTTCATTTTCCTGCGAGGGGTCTGCGTAAGGGTCAGTCCACTTTACGGGACGTCTTGTGTTGGTGAGCCCCAACTTATACCAATCCATATTGAAATAGTCGTGGTCGGGTCCTCCGATTTGTTCGCTTATCAGCTTACCGTTGCGTCGTATGCAACGCGGCTCGAACCATCGTCCTTCCTTGGGGTAGTAGTATGGCTCAAAGGCGACAGCCGTGGCCAGAATGAAGTCAGACTCCAGCATCGTGTTGTACGTGTCGTGATAGAGCTTGTATGTCGCGTCAAGATGATAGCCCATTCTCATCTCCATTCCGTCCATCAGGAGTTCTGCCTCCTCCAGCTCAGAGAGAATGTTGAGCTCCACAATCTTCAGCTCGCGGCTCATCATCTTGTTGGCCTCCTGCTCGTCCTGCCTCAGGTCCATAAAGTGCTTTGCTCCCTGCATGACAAGGAGGAACACCGTCGCTACAATCAGCGTCGGCATACCTTTTGACCGGAGTTTTTTCTCTATGGATGACATTATGAAAAGTGAAAAGTGAAAAGTGAAGAGTGAAAAGTGAAGAATTATTTAGTGAAGAGTTAAGAATTTTGGGGTGATGGTGAAGTAGCTGATTTTTCACTATTCACTTTTCACTATTCACTTGAAAAGAATCCCAGTCCGTCGATGGCAATGAGGAATCTATCTACGTAGTCCCACGACGTCACCGTCCACCTGAAGCCGAGGCGGTAGAGCACCTGCGTGGTGTATCTGTTGTCGGTTTTTATATCCGCCGTCTGCTGTCCGTGGGCCATGTCCTGATAGGCTATGAGGCTCTGCAGGAGCCTTACCTTCTGCGGGTCGGACTTAGCCTGGTCCATTGCCAGCTCATAGTCGGCGGTCTCCACCTGCTGCGGTGCGTTGCCTATGAGGCGCAGCTCCTGCATCACGTCGCCGAAGTGCACGTAGTGGTTGTTGAACGGATGGAACAGGCAGCACTCGCGCGGTGTCTCTGAGAGCAGCACGATGGCGCGCGCCACCTCGTTGATGGGCGAGAACTCCATAGGCTGGTCGGTCATCTCGTATGGATAGCATCCCAGCATCTTGAACACCCTCACGCGGCCCATTGCCGAGTTGGTCTGGGCGTTGATCTGGAACTCGCCGTCGGTGGAGCGCGGCGCGAGGTTGCCCACACGCATCACCTTGCCGCTCAGTCCCTGCCGCGCGACGGCATCGAGCACTATGCGCTCGGCCAGGAACTTGGAGTGCACGTAGCGGTTTTCCATAAACTGTCCGTAGTATAGCGTCTGCTCGGTCTGTATGGTCTCCGGCGACGGCACGCCGTTCACGGAGAGGCCTGCGGTGCTGTAGGTGGAGATATGCGTGAGCCGCGCACCTGTCTTCAGGCAGAAGTCCACGCACCGCTGCGCACCTCCGACGTTCACATCCTCTATCTCCGTGCCCGATGAGAAGTGTTTCACCACTGCGGCACAGTTGATGACGGTGTCGATGAGGGAGGATGTTCCCTGCGGAGAGCCGCAGGGCACGGTGGCAGGGGTCTGTAAAGAGCCGCAGGGCACGGTGGCAGGGGTGAGGGTGGCAGGGGGCTGTGAAGAACCGCAGGGCACGGTGGCGGGGAGAAGGGAGGTAAGGTCCTGCGTCACATCGCCGAGTACCACATGGAGGCGGGTGCCAAAGAGCTCCTTGAAGTTCTTGCCGTAATAGTAGAACAGCAGTCGCTTGAGTCGTCGCTCTGCCTTTTCGGTGTCCTCAGCACGCACAAGACAGTAGATAGCCGGCACATCGTCGCGGTCTATCAGCTCTTTCAGCACATGGATGCCGAGGTATCCGGTGGCTCCCGTCAGCAGTACACGCCCTATCGTCTGCCGCTCTCCATGCCTGAAGTTGTCAAGCGTGTTGTGTGTCAGCAGTTCGTTGATGGGTGCATAGTCAAAGTTACCGTCGTCGCTGTCAGCAGGTCTGCCCTTCTCCGCTGCCTTTGTAGCCCCCTTACCCTGAGAGGACGGTGAGGTGCCTGAGATGTATTCAGCCAACTGACGCGGCGTGGGATTGCTGAACAGGTCGCCGTAAGCTATGTGCAGTCCCTCCTTGTCGGCCTCCACTATGACCATCGTAACATTAAGCGATGTGCCGCCCAGGTCGTTGAAGAAGTCATCGGTGGCGCCCACCTTCTCCTGCTGCAGCACGCGTGCAAAGATGCCGCAGAGGGTGCGCTCCATGTCGTTGGCAGGCTCTTCGTAGTGACTGTTGGTGGCCTGTATTACCGGAACAGGCAGCATCTTGCGGTTCACCTTCTGGTTCTGGTTCAGCGGGATGCTGTCAATCTGCATCGTAGAGGCAGGAACCATATACGGTGGCTTCTGCTTTCCTATGAACGCGTTCAGCTCTTTCACATCTACCGGCTGGCTGCTCACCACGTATGCCGCAATGAACTTTCCGCCCGTCGGGCTGTCAAAGGCCTGCACCGTAGCGTCGCTGATGCCGGGGAACTGGCGTATGACGGCCTCAACCTCCTTCAGTTCTATGCGGAAGCCGCGTATCTTCACCTGTCCGTCCCTGCGCCCCACGAACTGTATGTTGCCGTCGGGCAGGTAGCGCACAATGTCGCCGGTGCGGTAACAGCGGGAAAGTGAAGAGTGAAGAGTGAAGAGTGAAGAATTTAAGAAGGGATTGGTGATAAACACCTCTTGCGTCTTATCCGGCTGGTTCAGGTATCCGCGTCCTACCTGCGGTCCGCTTATCCATAGCTCACCCAATGCACCGACGGGCACGCGGTTTAAGTTTCTGTCAACGATGTAGAGCTTCAGGTTATCGACAGGCTTACCGATGGGTATGTCCATCTCATAGTCCTTCAGCTGGTAGGTCGTAGTGAAGATGGTACACTCCGTAGGTCCGTAACCGTTGTGCATCTTGTAGTTCGTCGGGGGCTGCAGTGCCGACAGCTTCTCACCGCCCACGGAGAAGTGTCGCAGCGAGGTGTTCCTGGCATTGGTGGCAAACTGATAGCCCACCTGCGTGGTGATAAACGAGTGCGTGATGCCCTCCTTATTGAAATAGTCGTTCAGCTCAGGCAGGTTGAGCCTGATATCCTCACCTATTATATATACGGAGGCTCCGCACGTGAGCGCGGGATACATGTCCATCATCGAGGCGTCAAAGCCATAGCTGGCGTATGCCGCCACACGGCAGTCTGCCGTGAGGTCGTAGTATCGCTGGTACCAATGGCAGAATGCCACCAGATTGCGGTGCTCCAGCATCACGCCCTTCGGCGTGCCCGTGGAGCCGGAGGTGTAGAGGAGGATGAAGAGGGAGGAGGGAAGTGAAGAGTGAAGAGTGAAGAGTGAAGAATTTGCCTCTGCCGGGAGGGCAGGGAGATGAGTGATGT
>DEKQ01000032.1:0-149 GCA_002353975.1 Prevotellaceae bacterium UBA2718 | reverse complement strand
AGCGGCTGATAGGCGCAACCGGCCTTCAGCACACCCATCGAGGCGATGACCATCCACTCCGAACGAGGGATGAGAATGGAAACCGCATCCTCTTGTCCCAGTCCTTTTGATGCTACATAGGCCGCTATGCGGTCGCTTATCTCATCGAC
>DEKQ01000137.1 GCA_002353975.1 Prevotellaceae bacterium UBA2718 | reverse complement strand
AAGATCAAGGGCGGCATGGGACGTTCACAGGAAGAGGAGCGTCGCGCCGTAGAGTGCGGTTACTGGCACCTGTGGCGTTACAACCCAGAGCTGGCAGAGCAGGGTCAGAACCCATTCTCACTTGACTCTAAGGAGCCACAGTGGGATAAGTTCCAGGACTTCCTCATGGGTGAGGTACGTTACCTCTCTGTAAAGAAGGCTTATCCAGAAGAGGCTGATGAACTCTTCGCTGAAGCTCAGAAGATGGCTCAGCGTCGTTATCAGTCTTACGTTCGCCAGACACAGATGGATTGGTCTGAATAAAGAATGCTCATAACATCATAATAAGAAAGGGATGCACTCATCACTGAAGTGCATCCTTTTTTTGTTGAATGGAAACAGGACAAAACGCGCATTAGCTGTCTGCGATGGTATCGCAGACTCTTGAACGAAATCTGCATTATGAAATCTGCATTATGAAATCTGCATTATGAATTATGCATTATGCATTATGCATTATGCATTGTCAGAGGTAGAAGTCTTTCGTTATCTCGGCATACCATTCGGAGCGTTCTCCACCCTCTGTCAGAGTGTGTGTTGATGTGACTATGGGTGCGGGATGGTGCCTTATATATAATAAGGTACGCTTGGGTCGTTTGTTTTCTGTCGTCTTGATGTGCAGTCGTCTGACGATGAAGAGGCTGTAGAGGGCGCATTCTTCTTCTATCCTGTTTACTGCAAGGGTGGGGATTATTATGGTCAGCGTGCCGTCGGGAGACAGCAGTTCCTTGCAGCGTGATATGAGTGTGGAGTAGGGGAGGGATGTCGTGTGGCGTGCCGTGTTGCGCTGAATGTCGGGACATTGCAGGCTCTCTTCAAAGAATGGGGGATTGCAGATGATGCTGTCAAACTGACGGCTTTCGTTGCGAAAGTCTTGCAGCGATGTGTGCTTTATGGTAATTCTGTCCTTGAATGGTGACTGTGATACGTTTTCTTCAGCCTGTCTGCATGCGTCGTTATCTACATCAATACCTATGATGAGGGATTGCGGGAAGCGCTGCGCCATCATCAGTGAGCAGAGTGCAGACCCTGTTCCGATGTCAAGAACATTTGGGGAAGGTTCCGTGTCAAGCACGGGATGAGGTGAGGAAGGCCCCGCTGCCAATGCTCCCAACAGCACTCCATCGGTTCCAACCTTCATGGCACAGCGTTCATGCCTGACATAGAAGCGTTTGAAATGAAATCCTTCAGACATATTGACGAATATGCTTGCCCCATAGAGGCAAGCCACACAACACGGAATTAATTTTCATTTTTCAGTTTGACAAAGTCAACGAACGAGTAGCTATGTGCGTGCCGTTCGTCTGTGTCGTGGTCCTCGCGTGCTGCCTCTGTCCATCCATTGTCGTATGGTGGAAAGTATGCATCGGCCTTCTCGGGCGTATGGTGTATTATCGTTAGGCAAAGTCTGTCGGCAAGTTCCATTGCTTGCTCATAGATTGACGCTCCGCCGATGATGTATACTTCTTCGTCGTTACATGAGGCAAGTGCACTGTCCAATGTGGTGTAAACGTCACACCCGGGTAATTCTGTTACGGTGCGGGAGATTACTATATTTCGTCTGTTGGGCAGTGCTCCCTTTGGTAGGGACTCAAATGTCTTGCGCCCCATGAGGATGGTGTGGCCTGTGGTAAGGGCTTTGAAGCGTTTCAGGTCGTTAGGCAACCAATAGAGGAGCTTGTTCTTGTAGCCTATGGCGCGGTTTTCTGCTACTGCAGCGATGATGTTTATCATAATTTTCAATTCTCAATTCTCAAATATCAATTAGACGCTGACATCAGCCTTAATGTGTGGCCACGGATCGTAGTCAGTCAGTTCGAAGTCTTCGTATCTGAATGCGAACAGGTCTTTCACGTCTGGGTTGATATTCATTTTAGGCAGAGGACGTGGTGTGCGCGTCAACTGTAGTTCTGCCTGCTCCAAATGGTTGAGATATAGGTGTGTGTCTCCGGTGGTATGTACAAAGTCGCCGCATTCCAGTCCTGTCACTTGTGCCATCATCTGTAGCAACAATGCATAGCTGGCGATATTGAATGGTACGCCGAGGAATGTGTCCGCGCTACGTTGGTAAAGTTGTAAAGATAGTTTTCCATCTGCCACGTAGAATTGGAACAGGCAATGGCACGGAGGCAACGCCATCTGCGGTACCTCAGCGGGATTCCAAGCACTAACCATGATACGACGAGAGTCCGGGTGGTTCTTTATCAGGTCTATACATTGTTGTATCTGGTCTATTGTGCCTCCGTTATAGTCAGGCCACGAACGCCACTGGTGACCATATACAGGTCCCAGTTCTCCATTCTCATCGGCCCACTCATTCCATATCCTTACCCCGTGCTCCTGAAGGTATTTCACGTTTGTGTCGCCCTGGAGAAACCAGAGCAGCTCATAGATGATGGACTTCAGGTGAAGCTTCTTTGTTGTCAATAGTGGGAAACCGTCTGACATGTTAAAACGCATTTGATGTCCGAAGACGCTTTTTGTGCCGGTTCCAGTACGGTCCGTTTTTGTTACGCCTTCTGTTGTGATGCGACGAAGTAAGTCTAAGTATTGTTGCATATCGGTTATTTGTTTTCTACGGCATTATACCTTATCTTTAATGCTCCGGCTTTGCGCAGTTGTTGTTTTATATCTGTTATGACCCCCATCTTCGTCCCCTTGTCTGCGCGGATATTGATGGTAAAGTACTCAGCATCATCATCGTTCAGCTTGCTTTTCATCTTGCTGACTATACTGCCCACAGCCTCTAACGGAATAATATTTTCTCCCATCTGTATCTTGGTATTGCCTGCATCATCTTTGCCCACATATAGTGTGGTGACGAAACGCCTGTGCTGGGGTTTTGTGAGGTCCGTGCCTTGCGGGACATCTATATCCAGCCGCGGCGTCTCAGTTCTCATGTGGGTTACAATCATGAAGAAGAAGAGTACCGTGAATATCAGGTCGGGCATTGAAGCCATGTTCAATGTCGGAACACTATGATGTTTATGTCGGCGAATCTTAATCAAAACAGTTATAATGTACCATTTACCATTTACAATGTACAATTTCCCTGCTACTTTTCCTCAATTTCTTGTATTCGTTGCGGATAGTCTTTCAGTTCGGCGTAGCTCTTTACCAGTTGGTTCTGTAGCCGGAAATAGGTGTCATAATCAGCCTCTCTGTTTACGTGCAGCTCTATGATGTGCTTGGGTCCAGTCTTTACTATGAACTGCTTTATCCGTTTGCGTATCGCAGGTGTCAGCTCAGTCTTCTCGTCATTTATTGTCAGCGAGCCGTCTTCCAGCAGGTGTATCGTCAGTACTTTGTTGCGGTCAATATCCATCTCCTGCTGCTGTTGTTCCTCAGGGTCAAGCGGGGGCAATCCACGTCCCAATCCCTTGTCGCTGTCCATCGAGGTCGTGATAAGGAAGAATATGAGGAGCATGAACGAGATGTCGGCAGTAGATGCCGTGTTGAGCCCCGGTACGCTATGTTGTTTTCTGCGTCTGAACATATTGTGAGACTATGACTTTGTCAGTTTGTCATAAAGCAGGGCCGTGATAGCCACAAGAAACATTACGATAGATGTGATGATGCACATATTGGCATAGCCCATGAAGATCAATGTCGGTATGGCCACAATCATGAGAAATCCGAATGTAGCCCATCCTATGGTCCCTACAGGCACGCCGTTCTCCCTCTGCCTGATCTTGTTCAGCTTGAGGGAATGAGCCACAGACCAAATCGTAAGCCCAAGGGCTGCGACGATAGCCGCTATTGCCACGATGATGAATATGTCAGCTATTATGCTCATTTCTTGGATTTTTCTACAGACAGGATATCCATTAGCGTTATTGCGCTCTCTTCCATCTGTGCCGTCAGCCGGTCAATCTTTGTCAGTATATAGTTATAGAACAGCTGCAGTATCAGGGCCGTTATGATACCGAAGATTGTGGTGATAAGCGCCACCTTCATACCGGCTGCCACGATGGTCGGTCCTATGTCTCCTGCCATCTCTATGTTGTCAAAAGCCATCACCATACCTATTACCGTACCCAGAAATCCGAGCGATGGTGCCATAGCTATGCATAGAGTTATCCAAGAGCAGCCTTTCTCCATGTTGCCTATCTGGACTGAGGCGTAAGATGATACGGAGCGCTCTATATTCTCAAGTGTATCATTATGGCGCAAGAGTCCCTGATATGCGATGCTTGCGACAGGTCCGCGTGTATTGCGGCACAAATCCTTTGCCGCCTCTATGCCTTCGCCCTTCAGTTTGTCCTCCACGTTCTGCATGAATTTCCTGGCGTCAATCTCCGACATGCTGAGATACACGATGCGCTCTATACAGAATGACAATCCGATAATAAGGCAAAGCGCTACGATCGACATAAATCCCACGCCGCCGTCCATGAATTTGGTCTTCAGCTGCGTATATACTCCGTCATCCTGAGCCACACCCGTACTATCTTCCATCTCCAACGCGGCATCGTCAAGCAGGTCGCCCATCGTTGTGCTGTCGCTTGAGGCATTACTATTCACCGCAACGGTATCCTGGCTCTTATTCCCGGCGCTTGTCGTTGTCGTGCTCACCTGAGTGGCATTTGCCTTGGCAGCATCTGCCGGAGCCGCACATATACCGTTACAAAACATCAGTAATGTGAACGAAATCAGTAATATATTCAGTTTGCTTTTCATATCTTCTTCAGTTTCAAAATCATTCCTCCCATACCCTGCATCGTGACTTTTGCTTTTCCGTTCTTATCCACCTTCAGCTCCTTCAGTTCTGGGGTAGGGAAGGTCTCACCCTTCTTTGCGGGGCGGTCAGTATAGTAGCTGACGGTCTTTCCTGCAAACATCGGCAGAGATAGTGTGATTGTCTTAGCGGATGCCTCGCCGTTCAGTCCTGCCACAATCCATTCGCCCTTTGTGCTCTTGCGAGCCAGGACAACATCCTTCGTGGGATAGCCGTACAGGTATTGCGTCTCCTCCCATGTGGTAGGCAGTTCTCTCAAGAATTCAATTTCAAAGGCGGACAGGTCCTTCAGGTTGCTTGGCTGCATGTCCACGCAGTTTATGCTTGTCTGGTTTATTACGCCCGCAGCCATCTCAAACGTGTCGCTCGTATATCTCCGATGACGCTTGCCCGGCTTGTCCTCCTTATTCATATAGTGGTTCATCAGGCATCCTCCCCAATCCATGCTGGCAACGGCATTACGGCAGAACGGATGCATGGTCAGTTCAAAGCCTTCCTGCTTGGCGTGATGTTCGTTGAAATATACATTCTCTGATGCCAGCACGGCTTCAGAAGCCACAAAGTTAGGATACATCTTCTCCCATCCGCGTGGTAATGTGCATCCATGGAATATCACCTGAATGCCGTGACGGTTGGCGTCGCTCAGTATGTCCTCATACAGTTGTATCGTCTGCTGCTTGTCGCCGCCAAAGAAATCCACCTTTATTCCCTTGATGCCTATGCTCTCCATCCACGCCATTTCTTTCTCGCGTGCTATGGCTGTGTTCATGCAGTTCCTCGGTCCTTGCGGGGCATCATTAGCTGCTCCGTTGCTGTTATACCACAGCATCAG
>DEKQ01000144.1 GCA_002353975.1 Prevotellaceae bacterium UBA2718 | reverse complement strand
GCACCTGCTGTTGGCTTGATGCTTGTTGCCGTTTCAATATAAGCCTTGCCTGCGCCAAGTGTTGCAGGGCTTGCAAGGTTGAAGAAGCCTGGGTTAGAATTGTCAGATGTTGTGTAAGCAAATACATAGTGATAAGCATTTTCTGTAGATGCAGCTATCTCCTTGGATGTGGTGTTAGGCTTGAGATAGTTTCCGTTGATTTCTGTGCCAGAAGCAACGACAGGGATTGTAACTGTCTTACCAGCTGTACCCTTCAGGAAGAGACCGGTTTCTGCAGGCACAGCCTGCTCCAGCTTTGTCATTGTCACTTTACCAGTTTCAACGGCAGAGGCATAGTAAGCCCCATCAAGGTTATCAATAGCATCAGAGAAGTCCAAGGCATACGGGCTGGAGAATGTAGCGTAGCCTGTAGGAGTGATGGTGGCAGTAACTGATGGAGGTAGTTTCTCATAAGTTATAGTTGCCTTGAAACGGAACTGGTCAACATTTGTGGCTGTACCTTTGTTATCATATGTACCAGGAGTGAGCTTCCAAGCAATCTGGCTTGTTGCATTCAGACCATCATATGTTTTTGTAACAGGAGTTCCATCAGATGCTGGTATGGTAAATGACTCGAAACCTGCGTAAGAAGCACCATCAACATACATAGCATCTGCTGAGATTGTACCAGCGCGGTTAGATATCAGTTTGGTTATCTCCACCTTTGTAATTTGGTAGCCAGGTGTTACAGCAAGAGCAAAACCTTGTATATTGGTATCATCTATGGTGAATGTGCGGTTACAACGCATCTTCAGACCATCGCTGCCGTCAATACCAGCAATGTATGTTCCAGCTACATTGAATGAACGATACTGGTGCAACTGATCCTTGTCATACTGGTCTGCAGAGGTACTAAAGGTTACGATGCTTTCTGGAGAAGTTGTAGAAGGTGCAACATTGAGTACGAATGCATTACTTCCGTCCCATTTGCTAATCTCTACCTCTTCAGAGTCAGGAAGACCAGCCTTAGAGGCCTTGATTATTATGTTCTTAGAACCATCACCAACCATATACACGTAGTCTTTTCCACCTTCTGAGTATGTTGTCAGCTCAGTGAATGAAGGAGCACCTTTCAGCTTGTAAGAATATGTTGCGCCCTCAGTTGCACATGATACCTGGAATTTGTAACCACCCTTCTCGTAGTCATAACTGCCTACAGGGAGTACCAGTGACGGTGTCGCTACCTTAGGATTTTCAACTGTAATCACACAGTCGTAGTATGCAGGATCTGGGAGTACGTAAGCTGCTTCACCTGCAGCGGTAAGAGCCAAAGTAGCACGAACAGTTGCTGTTCCTGCTTCTGCAGTATTGATAGCTGTAATACCCGTGCTTGCATTTACATTCGCAAGATTACCTGACTGCACAGAATAAGTAATGGTGTAATTCTCCGCAGCTACTGCAGGGGTATTAGTTAATGCAAATGTAGGAATGGTTGCAACTGAACCTGTTACAAATTTAGGAGCAGCAGCACTCCATGCACCTGCGAGAGGAGTCTTCTCAGCACCACTACGTGTGCCTTCTACAGAAATACCTGCAAAATAAGTATTTGAACTGTTACGATAAATGCGAAGAGTTCCATTCGATTCAATTTCAGCAGCTGTTAGGGTATGATTAACTCCAGCAACATTAGATTGATCTTTCGAATTTGAAGCAGAGACTGCTGTCTGCGCAGTTTTGCCAACTTTGTAAGCCTGTGTGCCACTATTTATTTGCAAGTAAACAGTTATTACGTCTCCAGCCTTAAACTTTGTATAGGTATTACCACCCGCACTCTTATTAAGGGTTATTTCGTAATAGTTTTTGTCATTATTCATTTTAGCAGCATAATAGCTTGTCGAACCCACTTGGCTTCCTGCGGCAAGTGTACCTGCACTTCCTTCATCACTGTAATAAACTATAGAACAATCAGTAGTAGTAGGAGACCCTGCGGTGCCTGAAAGATACGCTGAACATGAGATGTGCTCATCCGCCCACGCCCCCGTGACACACATCACGAGTAGCGTCAATAAAGTAAATAGTTGTTTTTTCATAATAAGTTGGTTTTATTTTTAATTGATTTAGTTTTGTCTGTATTCATTGCTTTTCCTCCATTCGCATGGAAGAAGAAAGGTCGTTGTCTTATGGGAGGGAGGTACACAAAAAAAGCGCAGACCCGTCCATATCTCACTCAGGCCTACCACAGCCTCAATACACTTATGGGGAAGTCTGCACTATATAGCGCAGCTCCAACAGTGTATTGATATTGCCCTTAAAAATCTCTTGGTCGATGTGGTAGTTCGAGTGAGAATTGAGCAAAATAATATGTCTTTTCGGATGGCGTGTCGTGCTGCTTTGCGGTCCTGTTGAGAGGAGCCGGCGGAGCACTCTTAAACACTATCCGCTGCAAAGGTACGATTAAGTTTTGAAATGCGCAAGAAAAAGAAGAAAGTTTTTTTCTTGCATATTCAAGACGGAGTACCTTAGACGCAGTCAGAGGTACGATTAAGTTTTGAAATGCGCAAGAAAATCAGAAAGAAATTATAGGATGATTTTTTGAAAGGAATTACCATAATTAAAATAATTAGGCTGGCGCATGAAGGAGCTCTAACGTGTAAGCAGAAAGAAATGAGCGAAGTTACCAAATAGGGTGTTCAATATGTTGCTCCTAATTTTACGCATACTACGCCCACGTACCCGTGTGGATGTTCGCTATTTCCGAAACCGCAGTTATTGCTTATTCAACGCGGTTCCTTCTTTCTGTCGTGCAAAAATAATTGCAAAAATTTGGTCAGATGAATAATTGTTTGTAATTTTGCATGCCGATGAGGTTTGCCGCTGGCAATTAATAGGGAATGGGGTGTGAGTCCCCGACTGTCCCGCAGCTGTAATTCTCCTTTATTGTCCGCCTCTCACTGTCGGCACATGGGAATGTCCGTATGTTTCGTTCCCGTCTGTTGCAGTCAATGTCACTGATGGCTTGTCCGTCGGGAAGACTTGAGAGTCGGGCCGGAGAAGAGTCAGAAGACCTGCCTCAGCGACAATGTGTGTCCTCTTCCGTGTCGCCGTTGCCGTGTAACATTGCTTCTATTCCTCGTGGGTTAGGAATTAGTTTGATGAAAGATTATCTGATAAAAAAGGCTCTCCTGCCTCTTGTGTGCTCTCTGTCTGCCGTGTGTGGCCTCAGGGCACAGGTGCCTGCACGTATGAAGAGTGATACGCTGCAGGCTGTCACTGTCACCTCTACTCTGCGTGACCGTGATATGCGCAGTGCGGCACCTCACTTTTCGCTTTCATCAAGTGATTTTGACACCTTCGGCGTGACGGACATCAGCGATGCCCTGCACCGGCTGCCCGGCATCACGCTGCGTGACTACGGCGGCGCTGGCGGCATGAAGACGGTGTCGGTGCGCGGACTGGGTGCGAGTCACACGGCGGTGGTCTATGACGGCGTGGCATTGAGCGACTGCCAGAGCGGGCAGATAGACCTCTCGCGCTATTCCCTTGACAATGTTGCGGCGCTGTCACTCATCGTGGGCGACGGCGACAATATCTTTCAGCCGGCACGCAATCTGGCGTCGGCAGCAGCTATGGTGATAGAGACACCGCAGCCGGAGAAGGATGCTGCAACAGCCCTGATGCGAATAGGAGCGTGGGGATACACTAACCCGTTCCTTTCAGCGACCAAGCACCTCGGCAAGAAGTGGGCGCTGACGGCAATGGGCGAGTACCTGTATGTGAAGAATGACTATCCCTTTACGCTGAAGAACGGCAGGACCACCGTGACGCATAATCGCCAGAACAACATGATGAAGTCCGGCCACGGCGAGCTGAACCTCTCATATTCGCGCAATGCCGAAAGCACAGCGTCGCTGAAGCTCTATTTCTATGACAACAGCCGTCAGCTTCCAGGTGTGGCACGATATTATGTAAACGAAAACATGGAGCATGAGCATGACTGCAATATCTTTGTGCAGCTGCAGGGCAGGGAGCGCCTCTCCAAACGGTTCAGCCTGAGGTATGCCGGCAAGTTCAATTATGCCATGACCGACTATAAAGACCCGTTCTACGCCGGAAACATCAAGGACCATCAGTATTGGCAGCGCGAATGGTATGCTACGGCGGCCCTGCTCTATGAGGTGAGCCGCAGGGTGAGCCTGGATTATTCTGCCGATTATTTCTATAATAACATCACGGGCAGCGACCTGGCCGACTATGGCGACCCGTTGCGCCACAGCGTGCTGCAGGCCCTGTCGGTGCGCTATGCCACAGGACGTTTCACCGCAATAGGGCGGCTGTTGCACTCCCTATATATAAATAAGGTGGAGCGTGGAAGGGCTGCAGAGGACATTTCACACCTTTCGCCCAGCGTTTCACTCAGCTATCAGTTGCTCCCTCGCGAGAGACTCTTCGTCAGGGCATCGTATAAGGACATATTCCGTGCGCCGTCGTTCAACGAGTTGTATTACTTCCACTACGGCAGTCCGACGCTCAATCCCGAGCGCACCAACCAGTTCAACCTCGGTGTGACATGGAGCAGGGACTATGCCCTGTCAGAAGCCACGCGCGGCTCGTCGTTCTCCTTGTCGCTTGATGCGTATATAGCCAATGTGAAAGACAAGATTGTGGCTGTGCCATACGATATGTTCGTGTGGTCAAACATCAACATGGGCAAGGTGAAGACCATCGGCATGGACGTCACTGCCAGCGTGACGCAGCGCCTCTCGGAGCGGCATACGCTGCTCTTTGCAGGCAACTATACGCTGCAGAAGGTGCGCGACCGCACACCAGACTCCCCATCATACGACCTGCAACTGCCATACACGCCTGAGCATTCCGGCTCCGTCGCACTGACATGGGAGAACCCGTGGGTGAACCTTGCCGTGCACGACGTGATGGTGAGCAGCCGCTGGCCAAACATAAGGCACTACAAGGACACGATGCTTCAGGGGTATAACGAGCTGGGAGTAACGCTGTCACGCGACTTCACATGGGACAAAGTGAGATGCTCCCTGCGCTTTGACATAAAGAACCTGCTGAATGAACAGTACAGCATCGTCGCATTCTATCCCATGCCGGGCAGAGCCTGGATGGTAACGGTAAAGATAAATACATAATGCAAAATTCAAAATGCAGAATTCAAAATTCATATAACAAATAAAAACTAAGAAAAAAAGATGAAAAAAGTAATTCTTTCGGCCTTATTGGCCACCACATTCTTCGGCTTCACTTCGTGCAGCGACAATGAAGACCCAATACCCGAGCCTTCAATCGTTTCTACGGGTGTGTTTGTGCTCAATGAGGGCAACAGCTACTCAGGCATCAATGGTTCGTTGACCTCTTATGACTATGTAGGCAATACTGCCACTCAGAATGCCTACAAGGCTGTAAACGGCACAGAGCTGGGCGGTACGCCTAACGATGCTATCGTCTATGGCAACAAGCTCTATATCTGTTCTTCTGATGAGAGCATGGTATTCGTTGCCAACAATCTGTCGTTGAAGGAGGAGAAGAAGATAGAGACGCGTAATGCTGCAGGCGATACAAAGGTTATGCCCCGTGAGTTCCTGGCAGCTAACGGCAAGGTGTATGTCTCTACCTACGGCAACGAGGTGCTGGCTATTGATACCCTTTCACTCTCTGTCACGGGTCGCTATGCCTGTGGTGCTAATGCTGAGGGCATGGCAATCTCAGCCGATGGCAAGACTCTCTACGTGGCAAACTCTGACGGTTATACAGCACAAGGCTCTATCTCTGCCATCAACCTGACTGACGGCACCACTACTACAATTTCAAACAGCGGCATAAAGAATCCGACAAGGATATTCGTAGTCAACGGACAGGTTTACTTCCTTGACATGGGTGCGTACGATCCAATCACCTATGTTCAGAGTGGCGAGGGTCTGTACAGGCTTACTGATACCGGCTCTGTTAAGCTGGCAGAGGCATCGGAGGTGAAGTATTTCGCTGGAAAGTTCTACATGTATCACGCCCGTTATGGTGAGACTGCGACCTATAGCGTTTATGATCTCTCTACCGGCAAGGAGAGCACATTCATTGACGGCACTGACATCGCCGCACCTGCAACAATAGGAATAGACCCAATACTGGGCTGTGTCGTTATCACATCATACAGCACCGCAAACGGCTATGCAGACTATAGCGCTGACGGTTACGCCGTAATCTATGATGCAGCGGGCATTAAGCAGAAGCAGTTCAAGACAGGCGTAGGTCCGACTACCATTGTTTTCAACTCTGCTAAAGTGACACACATAGCTAACTAATGAAGAAAATCCTCGGAGCTATACTGCTCCTCAGCTCTTGTATGCCCCATTCTCCTTCGTCGCAAGCCGACGGGGAGGGTGGGGCATACACCCCTGTGCCGTTCAAGTATGCCAAACTGCTGAAGGTGGAGCGTAATGACAGCATGATTATTGCCGACATCCGCAACCCCTGGAGTGCCGACACTACAGCAGTACTTCATCATTATGAAGTGTCGCGACCGTTCGGCAAGGTGCTGGTATATACCTCCGTACACTGCGGATTGCTGAAGGAACTGGGCGCCATCGGCAGCATCAGCGGCGTGGGCGATGCGGAATATATCCACATTCCCGAGATAAAGAAGGACCTGAAAGACGGCACCGTGCAGGATTGTGGCGGCAGTGCCGAGCCGAATATCGAGGCAATTATCAATCTCTCCCCTGATGCCATAATGCTGTCACCCTTTGAGAATGCCGGCAGCTACGGCAAGTTGGGCAAGCTTGGCATACCCATCGTGGAGTGTGCAGACTATATGGAGAATGTCCCGTTGGGCCGTGCGGAGTGGGTGCGATTCTACGGAATGCTGCTGGGAAGGGAGAAAGAAGCCGACAGCCTCTTTGCTCAGGTGGAGAAAGAATACCTAAGACTGAAATCTTTACAGAAGAGTGACACATTGCCTACCGTCGTGACAGAGATGAAGATAGGGAATATCTGGTATGTGGCAGCTGGCGACAGCTATGTGGGCAACATGATAAAAGATGCCGGAGGACGTTATATCTTCAGTGATGTGGCCGGTGCCGGTGCGCTGCCATATTCGCCTGAGACGGTGTTTGACCGCAGTCAGCAGGCTGACATCTGGGTATTCAAATACTCACAGCAGACGGACATCACTCTCGACGAACTGGCAAAGGAATGGCCAAACAACAAACGCATGAAGGCCTGGCAGACGGGAAACACCTTCGGATGCAATCTGATGAGAAACGGATTCTATGAGGAGACACCGTTTCATCCGGAAGTGCTGCTGCAGGATTTCATTGCCATTATGCACCCTGACATAATAAATCGTGAGAGCTTACGTTATTATAAAAGATTGAATAACAATAAAAACGTAAGTCAATAAACTGCAAATTAACCATATTTTTGCCGCTCTTGCTGCTACTGGCGCTCGCGATGTCGCTGCTGATAGGCTCTGTCAGCATCCCTACATCACAGGTGGTGGCGGCTCTTACGGGCGGCGAGGTGGAACGCGAGAGCTGGCGCTACATCATCCTTGAGTCGCGCTTGCCGCAGACGGTCACGGCAATGCTGTGCGGAGCATCGCTCGCGGCATCGGGTCTGATGCTGCAGACGGCTTTCCGTAACCCTCTGGCAGGCCCGTCGATACTCGGTATCACCAACGGCGCCTCGCTCGGCGTGGCATTGGTGATGCTCGTGACGGGAGGCACATTGGCGCTTCAAGTGTCTGACGTGGGGCTGTTCCTGGCAGGCAACCTCGCTGTCGTGGTAAGTGCATTCATCGGGGCGATAGCCGTCATAGCGCTGCTGCTCCTTGCCTCTACCATCGTCTCGTCAAACCTGATGCTGCTCATTGTAGGTATAATGGTAAGCTATCTGGTCAGCTCCGTTGTCTCGCTGGTACACACCGTAGCCAATGCAGACAATATACAGAGCTACGTTCTGTGGGGAATGGGCAGCTTCAACAATGTCACGCTCGGCCAGTTGCCGCTGTTTACAGTCCTCACTCTCGTGGGGTTGCTGCAGGCTGTGTTGCTTATAAAGCCCCTGAACGCGTTGATGCTTGGCGATGAATACGCTCGTAACCTCGGCGTAAAGGTGCCGCAGGTGCGTCGGTGGCTGCTGATTTCCACAGGATTGCTCACTGCCGTCAGCACTGCCTACTGCGGTCCGGTGGCTTTCATAGGCCTCGCAGTGCCGCATATAGCACGGCTGTTGACGCGCACTGCCGACCACCTTACGCTCATGCCCGTCACCATAGTCATGGGAGCCGTAGTGGCATTGATGTGTAATGTCATCTCCGTCCTGCCCGAACACAGCGTCCTGCCGCTCAATGCCGTGACGCCATTATTCGGCGCTCCGGTGATAATCTATATTATTCTCAAAAGGAACTAAAATCTAAGATATGCGCAAACTGAGGAATATCTTCATACTGATAGTCGTTATTGCCATTGTGGCTGCGCTGTTCTTCCTCTTCCGAGGATGCGGAAAGACGGAAGAGAAGGGCGCAGAGGTGGATACAATCTCATACATGTTGCAGCAGATTCAGCAATGCTCGCGCCTGTACGTCTCAGAGTATCAGGTGCGCAAAATCGTGACCCATCGCGACGAATCACGCATCAGCGCACGCCTCTTTGGCAGCGAGATAAACGTGGCGCTGCCTGCCAGCGACCGTCGCGTAGCCATACCTATTACTGCCACTCTGAAGGCATATATTGACATGTCGGAGGTAAAACCACAGGATGTCACCCGCCGTGCAGATGGGAAAATTGACGTACACCTGCCTGAACCCGTCGTTGTCACTACGGCAACGGGGATAGATTACGATGGCATGAAACAGCACACATCGCTCTTTGGCAAGGACTTCAGCGACGAGGAGCTGTCATCCTACGAGACCCGTGGACGCAAAGAGATTATCAATGAGATACCGCATCTGGGCATAAAGGAAGATGCCAGACGCTCGGCAGCGAAGATGCTCATACCCATTATCTCGCACCTTGGGATGCAACAGGAGGACATAGTCATCACCTTCACTCCCGATGGGAAGCGTAAAGGCAGCGGGACGATAGAGAGAATAACGCATTAAATTCAAAAGACATCACACATCACAACATGCTACGTAAACTCAAGATATTTGCCATCACAAGCGCAGTGGTCATCATTGCGGGGTTCGCATTGTGGTTCTGTTTCTTCAGTCCCATGGGAGTGTCCATAAGGCGCAGCGACGATATTGCCACCACAAAGACCTACGTCACCGCCATGCGAGATATAGGGCAGTGGGAATTTCTTGCCATTAACGATGAGGAGCTTGTCGATACCGTTGACAAAGGATTCTTCAGTGACAAGGAACTGATAAGAATCTACTACGGCACGTTGCGCCTCGGCATCGACTTCTCGCAGTGCGACGAGACGTGGATCAATGTCGATGGCGATAGCATAACGCTGGACTTGCCGCAGGTGAAGCTCCTGGATGAGAACTTCATAGACGAGGCACGCACGCAGGCCTTCTTCGAGACCGGCAGCTGGACAAACAAGGACCGCCAGTCCCTCACTATGAAAGCCCATCGCATGATGAAAGACCGTTGCCTCACAAAGAAGAACCTTGACCTCGCACAGGAAGCGGCAGAGCAGCAGGTGATGCAGTTCCTACGACTAATCAAACAACAACAAACAGAATAAGACTATGCAGGTAAAGCACATCATCCTCTGGACACTGCGTCCGGAACTCTCAGAAGAAGAGAAAGAAACCGTAAAACAGAACATCAAGGAAGGTCTTGAAAGCCTGGTAGGCACCGTGCCAGGACTGCTGAAGTGCCAGGTCAACATCCACGGACGACTGTCATCGTCAAACTGTGACGTGATGCTCGACAGCACACTTGAGAGCCCCGAGGCGCTACAGGCCTACGCCATTCACCCCGCACACGTGGCGGTGGCAGAGACAAAGGTAAAGCCCTACACGGTACAGAGAGTCTGTCTGGACTATGTTGTATAGTGGAGACAGACGAGAAAACATTATAAAGGTAAAAGAAAAAGGACTTACGCCGATTGGTGTAAGTCCTTTTTTCGCAATCGAAAAGTAGCGGGAGGGGGCCACGATCCCTCGACCTCCGGATTATGAATCCGACGCTCTAACCAGCTGAGCT
>DEKQ01000125.1:12498-14965 GCA_002353975.1 Prevotellaceae bacterium UBA2718 | reverse complement strand
GGGCCGCTGTCAACCACCTCCGCACGGCTGAAGGCACCGGGATAGTGCAGGCGCGGCTTCGTGCTGTCACAGCTTTTATCGTCGCAGGGAGTCATGTAAGCTACCGCTCCGGCGCCCATCGTAGAGCCGACGCTGTATTGATCCATGCCCTCACCGTGATCTACATGATAGGAAAAGACGCTATTATACATCTCCTCGGCCAGCTTCTTCTTGCCGGCACGCGCCATCTTGCGGTATGTTGCCCACATCTGCTCGTCGCACTGCATGGCATACCAGCGCTGCAAGACCAGCTTCGAGGTCTTTTTGCAGAACATATCATAGCCATAAAGACCCTTCGTCCCGGGGCCGTAGAGGCGATATGCCACCCTGTCGTTCTCAAAGGAGAAGTCGTTTTCACGCTCCGGGAAGCTGCGCCCGAAGACCTGTGGGGCCGCTTTCTGCCCTGTGGTGCACACCTTCAGGCGCATGGTCTCCTTGCCCTTCAGCGGCGGACAGGGGAAGATGAGCTTGCCGTCGTGCGTCTGTTGCGTTGCCAACGTATCGCCCTGCGGCGTCACGACACACAAAAAAAGGGCATCCTGACTGCTGCTCAAGATGCCCGAAAAGGCATCCGCAGATACCTCCACCATCTCTGGTATAGTGCGTGGAGTGCTCTGCGGATTACTTATTATGATTTCCTTTGCATCTGCCCGGACCGCTGACAACAATGCCATCAGGCCCGGAAGGATGCGACGTGTGATGCTGTTCATCATCGTTTTCTGTTTATATGTGCCGCGCAAAGTGCAGGCTGCAGTTACTGTTTCCAGGTGTCGGGGCTCTTGCGCCACTCTGCCAATACGGCCAGATCTTCCTCTTTTATATATCCTGTCTTGGCTGCAATGGCGGTGGTATGCTCGTAGTCAGACAGTGTGACGAGGCGCACATTGGCTGCCTTGAAGGCCTCTTCAGCCACGGGGAAGCCGTAGGTGTAGCTTGCAACCATGCCCACAACCTCATAACCAGCCTGGCGCAGAGCGTCAACAGCCTTCAGCGATGAGCCTCCGGTGGAGATGAGGTCTTCTACAACTACCACCTTCGCACCGTCTGGGATGGTGCCCTCAATCTGGTTTCCCATGCCGTGGTCTTTGGGTTTGGGGCGTACATAGCAGTATGGCAGCTGCAATTGGTCTGCCACCAGTGCGCCCTGGGCTATGGCTCCCGTTGCTACGCCGGCTACGGCAGTGGCCTCCGGGAACTCGGTATTGATGAGATGTACCAACTCATTCTTAACGAAAGAGCGCAGCTCAGGGTATGCCAGAGTCTTGCGGTTGTCGGTGTAGATGGGTGACTTCCAGCCGCTGGCCCATGTGAACGGGTCGTTAGGCTGCAGTTTGATGGCCTTCACAGCCAAGAGCTTTTCAGCAAATGCGTTGTTTATTTCCATTGTTATTGATGGGATTATGGTTATTTATAGGGTGAATGGGGTAAGAGGGGTGAATGTGGATTAACGGGGAGAATGGGCTATATGGGGTGAATGGGGATTATGGGCATTATGAATTTTGCATTATTAATTATTCATTATAAACTGTATCAGCTTATCCACGGCCTCGCTTTCGGGTATCGCTTTCTCTACGCAGACCTTGCCTTTGTAGAGGGATATCTTTCCGGGACCGGCTCCGACGTAGCCGAAATCGGCGTCTGCCATCTCTCCGGGACCGTTGACAATGCAGCCCATGATGCCTATTTTCAGCGTGTTGAAGCGTGGATTGTCCTTTGCAGCCTCCTTCACCGCGGCCTTGATGCGGGCTATTGTGCCCTGAAGGTCATAGAGAGTGCGCCCGCATCCGGGGCAGGAGATGTACTCCGTCTTGGTGAATTTCACCCTTGCAGCCTGCAGGATAGAGTCGGCGAGGTCGCGCTGCTCTACTCCGTCGCAGGTTATTTTCAGCTCGTGCGCCTTGCCGTCAATGAGCAATGCGCCTGCCGTCATGGCTGCCTTGAGCTGCAGATCGGCAATGTTCTCCTTATTATATATAAGGTGTAGGGTATCGTCGGCGATGTATGCGCGTCCCTCGGTAGCTCCATTCTCAGCCTCGGCGCGCATGGCGGCACATTCGTCGATGAAGCTCACGAGCTTCTTGGCAACGGGAATCTCGCACTCCGGCTCCTCAGAGAGGCTGACGCGGATGGTATCTCCCAGGCCTTCGGTGAGCAGTGCACCGATGCCCACGGCTGACTTTATGCGTCCGTCTTCGCCTTCTCCGGCCTCGGTTACGCCCAAATGGAGGGGATAGTGCATATCCTCACGGTCCATAGCCTGCACCAAAAGACGCACGCTGCGCACCATCACGACGGTATTGCTGGCCTTGATGGACAGCACCACGTCATTGAAATCCTCCTTCCGACAGATGCGGAGAAACTCCATGCACGACTCCACGATGCCCTCGGGGGTGTCGCCATAACGCGACATGATGCGGTCGGAGAGCGA
>DEKQ01000125.1:3110-12478 GCA_002353975.1 Prevotellaceae bacterium UBA2718 | reverse complement strand
GAGCCGTGGTTCACGCCGATGCGTACGGCAGTGTGGTGTTCCTTGCAGATGTTGAGGAAAGGGATGAGGCGGTCCTCTATCTTCTGCAGTTCGGCGGCGTACTCGGCATCGGTATATTCCAGCTTCTTGAATGTGCGTGCCGGGTCAACGTAGTTGCCGGGATTGATGCGCACCTTCTCGCAGCAGCGTGCCGCCACGTCTGCCACGTTGGCATTGAAGTGGACATCGGCCACGAGAGGGGTCATAATGCCCTCGGCCTTCAGTGCCGCGCTGATGTTTGCCATGTTCTCTGCCTCGCGGCGGCCCTGCGTAGTGAGGCGCACCAGCTCACCTCCGGCACTGATGATGCGCTTGGCCTGGGCCACGCAGGCGGCAGTGTCGTTGGTATCGGTGGTGGTCATGGACTGCACTCGGATGGGTGCTCCGCCGCCAATCTGTATGTTTCCCACCCGCACGGGGGTGGTATAGCGTCGTTTTGTCATAATCTATGTACCATGTACCATTTACAATTTACAATTTTCATTGGGTCATTTAGGTATTTGAGTTCCAATCATATCAGACATATCGTACGTTGCAAATTGTACATTGTAAATGGTAAATGGTAAATTGTTAATGGTTCAGTTGCACTTGAAATCGTACTGCACCTCGGCCAGATCCTTATTGGCCTTCTCTATCTTCTTGCCCAGTCCGGCCTTGTATGCCTTGAGTCTCTGCGCTATTTCGGCGTCAGAAAGTGCCAGCATCTCCATTGCGAGGATGGCGGCGTTCATGGCTCCGTTCACCCCTACGGTGGCTACGGGTATTCCCGGTGGCATCTGTATGATGGACAGCATAGCGTCCAGACCGTCGAGCATACCCTTGATAGGCACGCCGATGACCGGCAGTGTGGTGCTTGCGGCAATGACACCAGGCAGCGCTGCGGCCATCCCGGCAGCGGCAATGATGACCTTGATGCCCCGGCCCTCGGCATTGCGTGCGAAGTCTTCCACGGCATCGGGGGTGCGATGAGCCGACAAGGCATTCACCTCGAAGGGTATCTGCTGGTCGTTAAGAAACTGCATGGCTTTCTCCATGACGGGCAGATCACTCGTGCTGCCCATGATAATGCTTACTATTGGATCCATATTTCAAATTAACGAATTAACTATATATCACTGCGATGTAGCCTGCGAAGACACCAATGAGGAATCCTCCTACCACCTCTCCGAGGGTGTGTATCCTCAGCAACATACGCCCGGTGCCCACTACTCCTGCCAGCACAAACAGCGTGCTGAGCCACCAGAGGGGGTTGAAGGAGAAGAGCAGCGAGAACGCCGCCACCGCTCCAGTAGTGCCGCCGATGGCTGCCATGTGGGTGGAGATCTTCCACCAGTTGTTTATTATGGCGCAGATAATCTGTATCGCTATCGCTGCCACGACTATCGACGACATGAAATGCGGGATGTGCATCATGTTCATCAGATAGAAACAGGTGAAGTAGCAGATGATGGAGATGATGTATGGCACCACGCGTCCCTCGCGCGAGAGCAGCTTCAGGATTGGCCAGCCTTGGTAATGGCGATAGAATTTAATCAGCCAGACGGGCAGCAGGCACGTGAACAGCCACACGAGCAGCAGCACCATGCCCTTGTATGCCCACGGCAGGAAGGCGAGATAGCTGAACATAAACAATGCCACAAGCCCCATTATCGGCAGATAAAAGGGCGTGAAGGCGATGCTGATGTAGCGTGCCATTGTGAGTATGATGCGTTCTTTAGACAATGTTTCTTTTGTTGGGGGGGATGGGCAGGATGGGGGATTATGGGCGAGATGGGTTATGTGGGCTGAATGGGGGGAATGGGCTATTTGGGCAATATGGGCATTATGGGCGGGGCTAATTCTTCACTCTTCACTTTTCACTCTTCACTTTCCTCACCGTCTGAGGTTGCTGGTGGGTATTCCGAGCTGCTCCCTGTACTTCGCCACGGTGCGTCTGGCTATGGGGTAGCCCTGCTTCTTCAGTTCGGCAGCCAGCTTTATGTCGCTCAGTGGCTTGTCTTTCGGTTCGCGGTCCACCAGCTCCTTGAGTGCTCTCTTTATCTCTCGTGTTGACACCTCCTCGCCGTTGCCGGTGTCATAACCGTCGGAGAAGAAGCTTTTGAGCGGCATTATGCCCCACTCCGTCTCCGCATACTTGCTGTTGCACACGCGCGAGATGGTCGAGATGTCAAGGTTCACTATGTCCGCCACATCCTTCAGTATCATCGGTTTGAGGTCACTCTCGTCACCGCTGAGGATGTATGGCTTCTGAAGCTTTATGATAGCCGCCATCGTCTGCGTCAACGTATGCTGCCTCTGGCGGATGGCATCGATGAATGAGCGCGCCTTGTTCACCTTCTGCTGGGCGTAGAGGAGCGCCTCCTTGTCGCGCCGTGTCATTGACGCGGGGTTCTGGCGGTAGGCATCTATCATCTCCGTGAAGTCGTTGGAGACGCACAGCTGCGGCACCTTGCCGCGGTTCAGGGTGAAGGAGACGTTGCCCTCATCGTCGGAGGTGATGATGAAGTCAGGCGTAATCTGGCCTGTGGCATGTCCCATCGTCTCGCCCAGAGCCGCTCCCGGGCGCGGGTTCAGCTTGCGCAGGGCATCGAACACCTCCTCTGCCGTCTCCGGCGTGAGGCGCATCCGTGCCTGTATGTTCTTCCAGCGCTTGTGGGTGAAGTCGTCGTAATACTCGTTGATGACGGTGTGCATCAGCTTTGTCAGCGGCGTGGGCTTCTTTCGGAATATCTGTATCAGCAGACATTGCTGCAACGACTGCGCTCCGATGCCTGCGGGGTCAAAGGACTGCAGCACGTTGAGCACGCGCTCTATCTCGTCCTCCGAGGCGTCGATGTACTCGCTGATGGCTATCTCGTCGCTGAGTGTGGCGAGGTCTTTGCGCAGCAGTCCGTCGCTGTCCAGCGACCCTATGAGGTAGTCCATGATGATCTGCTGTCGCTCCGTGAGCTCATGCTCGTGCATCTGTGCACTCAGAGAGTCGTAGAACGAGTCCGTGTCAGCATACACGCGCTCCTGCCTGTCATCGTCGACGGCGTTGTCACTGCGCCCCTCGTATGAGGCACCCTCAATACGGTCATCGCTGTCTATGCGGTCCAGCACGCTGTCCAGCTCGTCGCGCTTCTCCTCCTCCTCGCGCTCGTGCTCGTAGCTGTCATCGTCAGAGAAGGCATCGCCCTGCGCCGAAGCGTCATCCTCGGCAGAAGGCCTGTCCTGCCCGCCGTCCATGTCGCCCGGGAGGGAGGCGAAATCCTCTGCCGCGTCATCGTCGCGCTCACTCTCCAGCGCCGGATTCTCATCCATCTCGGCCTGCACACGCTGCTCTATCTGTGCCAGAGGCATCTCCAGAAGATGCACCAGGAGCACCTGCTGCGCGTTCATGCGCTGCTGCTGCACCTGCTGTAGCTCCTGCTGCTGTTCTTGTATGTTAATGAGTTCCTGAGCCATGCGTACCTCTTATTTTTGTGCAAAGTTACGATTAAGTCTTGAGATATGCAAGAGAGATAAGTGAAAAGTGAAGAGTGAAGAGTGAAGAATTTAACTTTCGGAAGTAAATAAAACGGCCTGCGCTCGGCCCTAAGGGACGCTTGCGTAGAGCATCGGAGCAAGAAAGGGCGCACTTCCGAAACTTCAATTAAATTAAATACTGCTGTCTGGTTTCACATTCGTTAACACTGAAGTCTAAAAGAGTGTTAACGGGAAATAACGCCTCTGAGGGGCTGAAATGCCTGAAAAAGCCTCGGAAGGCGTTTTGCAACCCATTGAAATGCAAAGGGTTAAGGAGGGCGTTGTAATAGTAGGTCTTTTAGGCGGTAAAAGACCTACTATTACCGAGTAAAAGACCTACTATCAGGAGGTAAAAGACCTACTATTACAGTAAGAAAGTTATGCTATTGGTTTGGGGTGCAGTTCGTACACGTTAAAAAATGATAAAAAAGAAGTCTCATCAACGCTTAGATACACAAAAAAGGCTACCTTTGCAAAAATCTATTATATAAACCTGACTGCATCGCAAATACATGCGCGTACATTATTATATATATCTGACCAAATTGCACAAACGCCTTATAACATACGTATGCCTTGTGCTGATACTCCTCTGTTCCTGCACCGACAACAGTCCCCGATACCACATCGGCGTTTCGCAGTGCAGTGAAGACATCTGGCGCGAGAAGCTGAATGAGGAGCTCCAGATGACCACCTATTTCCATGACGACGTGGAGTTCAGCTTTGCTTCAGCCGATGATGACGACGCAAAGCAGATAGAACAGATTGACGAGTTCATACGCCAGGGCGTTGACCTGCTCATCGTGGCGCCCAACCAGATGTCCACCGTCTCGCCCGCCATAGACCGTGCCTACGACATGGGCATACCCGTCATAGTCTTTGACCGCAAGACCTCCTCCAAGAAATACACCGCCTACATCGGTGCCGACAACTATGATATGGGGCGTCAGATGGGGCGCTACATCGCTACGCAGCTGCACGGCCAGGGCACCGTGATAGAGGTGATGGGGCTGAAGGGCTCGTCGCCTGCCATAGACCGCCACAACGGGTTCCTCGATGCGCTGGAAGAGTATCCCGGCATCAGGCTTGCCGCCTCGCTGCAAGGCGACTGGACGGAGGAGAGCGCCGTCAGGGCACTGGAGGAATATAAAGGGGACCTGAAGGAGATTGACTATGTCTTCGGCCAGAACGACCGCATGGCCATCGGTGCCCGCAAGGTGATAGCGCAGCATCAGAAGCCGCTCAAGACAAAGTTCTGCGGCATCGACGCCCTGCCCGGCAAGGGGGGCGGCATAGACTGCGTGCAGCGCAAGCTGCTCGACGCAAGCTATATCTACCCCACACGCGGCGACCTGGTGATGCAACTCGCCCTTGCCATCCTCACAGGGCAGTCATACAAGACAGAAAACCCGATGAAATCGGCAATTGTGAACAAGGACAACGCCGAGGTGATGCTGATGCAGGTGGAGGAGATGAACACTCAGGCCGGACTGCTGAAGCAGCTGCACGGACGCGTGGACAGCTACCTCGCCCAGTATCATCACCAGCAGGTCTATACGCTTCTCGCCGTCATCATTGCCATCATAGTCATCGTGGCGTCGCTATACTTCTACATCACCATGCGGCGCCAGCGCGAGATGGAGCGCGAGGCGTATGAGATAGCGACATCCAACGCCTATGACAAGCCCACGGAACAGAGCCAGAACCTCACAGAACTGTGTAACGACGGCAACAAGACGGCGCAGGCCATTGCCGAGGAGCTATATATAAACAAGGAGATACCGCTGCCATTCCTTGAGCGCCTGCGCATGAGCATACACGAGAACCTGTGCGACAGCGACTACAGCGTGGAGCAGTTGGCAGCCGATATGGGCCTCAGCCGCGCACAGCTCTACCGCAAGGTGAAGGTGCTGACAGGTCGCACACCGGTAGATATCATCAGGCTCAACCGCCTGAACAGGGCAAAGCACCTGCTCGAAACGACGGACCTGTCAATATCCGAAATAGCATATTCCGTCGGTTTCACCGCTCCAAGCTACTTCACGAAGTGCTTCAAGGACGAGTTTGGAGTAAGCCCCAAAGCCAGCATCAAACGCAAGGTGGGCGAATAGTTCGGCAGAACTATAGATTCGCTTTTGCTCATTTTTGGAGTTAGAAGGAGATAAAAGGAGATAGAGGGAGATAGAAAACATTACTATTAGCCGTCAGACAGTTTAATACATTTGTCCTCTATCTCCCTCTATCTCCTTCTATCTCCTTCCCACTCCTCAGCAAGCAAAGCTTGCGAAAGTTGAGTATCAAAACTTATAAAAACCGTTCATTTCATCGTAAAAATGTTGCATTGCAACAAATTTTAGCATTAAAGAGAGATTTTTTACACCCTTATTTAATAGCGACACATACCTTTGCATCAGAAAAAATCAATTCTTTGTATTAACTAACCAAAACAAAAACCACAATGAAAAAAGCAAAGAGACTTCTGATGCTATTAGTGGCCATGTTGTCCTCCGCGCTGCTTTATGCGCAGACAGACATCACGGGCACTGTGGTCGATGAGACCGGAGAAGGTGTCATCGGCGCCACAGTCAAAGAGAAAGGTACCGCGAACGGTACGGTTACGGATTTTGACGGCAACTTCAAGCTGAAGGTAGCCGCCGGCAAGACGCTCGTCATCTCATACGTGGGCTATGAGAACATAGAGGTGGCAGCGGCAAACGGCATGAAGGTGACAATGAAAGAGAACGCCAGCGAGCTGGCCGAAGTCGTTGTCACCGGCTACCAGGTGCAGCGCAAGGCCGACCTGACGGGTTCGGTAGGCGTTGTAGAGACTAAGGACTTCAAGGCCAGCAACACCGACCCTATGGCATCGCTACAGGGTAAGGTGCCCGGCATGACCATCACCTCCAACGGCTCACCATCGGGCGAGGCCGACGTCCACATTCGTGGCATCGGCAGCATGGGCGGCTCAAGCACGGCACCGCTCTACATCGTGGACGGCATTCCGTTCAGTGGTTCGCTGAACAGCCTCAATGCCTCCGACATAGAGAGTATGCAGGTACTGAAGGATGCTGCATCGGCTTCTATCTACGGTTCACGCGCTGCCAACGGCGTTATCGTTATTACCACTAAGAAAGGTAAGAAGGGTGACAAGATCAATGTTGACTTCAACGCATCGGTATCGATGGCGTGGATGTCGCAGAAGATGGAGCTGCTCAACAGCCAGCAGTATGCCACCGCACTGGTACAGGCTGCGCTGAACGACGGCAAGAACCCCGCAGAGTATGCTAAGAACTACGGTCTGGGCCTGAACGTGGAGGGCGGCACACCCATTTCCGTGTATAATCCTGCTACAGACGCAATGGAGTCATACTCCGTGGGCGGCTACTATGACGGCTATATGAACGCCAAGAAGACCATGCCTTACAGCGATACCGACTGGGTGGACGAGATAGGCCGCACGGGTGTCACACAGAACTACGACCTGTCACTCTCCAAAGCCAACGACAGAGGTTCTTCACTCTTCTCCTTCGGCTATAAGAAGGCACTCGGAGTACTGAAATATACAGACTTCGAGAACTTCTCGGCACGCTTCAACAGCAGCTATAAGATCAACAGCATCATCAGCGTTGGCGAGAATGCACAGTTCTCCTACTCTGACAATGTAGATTGCGCTCCGCTGGAAAACGCGCTGAAGATTGCTCCCACGCTGCCGGTCTATGAGATTGATGGCGAAACATTCTCAGGCCCCGTAGGTGGCATGAGCGACCGCCAGAACCCACTGCGCGAGCTTTACCACAACAAGGACAACCGCCTGAACAAATGGCGCATCTTTGCAAATGCCTACGTCGATGTGACCCCGATAAAGGGAATGCTGTTCCGCTCTAACTTCGGTATCGACTATACCAACAGCTACATACGCTCACTGCAGCACACATGGGACTCAGACGTTGTGAAGAACAATACCAATGCCAGCACCCTGTCGCAGACTCACAGCACAAAGTGGACATGGTCTAACACGCTGCAGTACAACTTTGACATTGCTGCAGACCACAATCTGAACGTACTCCTCGGCATAGAGGCTCATCAGGACGATTACGTTGACTTCTCAGGCCGCCGCACGGACTATCCTCTGGAGACCTACGACTATATGTGGCCCAATGCCGGCACAGGCATACAGACCGTTACGGGCGCTGGAAACACATACAAGCTGATGTCATATTTCGGCAAGATAGACTATAACTGGAATGACCAGCTGCTTGCATCGTTCACCCTGCGCCACGACGGCTCAAGCCGCTTTGGTAAGAACAACCAGTATGGTACATTCCCTTCCGGCTCTCTGGGCTACCGCCTGTCCAAGCATATCAATGCTGACTGGATGCGCGACTGGAAAGTGCGTGCCAGCTACGGTGTTACCGGCAATCAGGGCATGAACTCTAACACCGCACACTTCGGACTCTACGTGGCCGACTACGGCTCAACCCGCGAGAACTCTACAGCATACGACCTGAACCTGCAGGGCTCCGGTACGCTGCCATCGGGCTACTACAAGCTGCAGTCAGCCAATGAAGACCTGAAGTGGGAGTCGTCATCACAGCTGAACTTCGGTACTGACTTCTCTCTCTTCAACGGCGACCTCTATGGTTCTTACGACGTATTCTTCAAGAAGACCAAGGATATGCTCGTGCAGCCGGCCTTCCTCGGAGCCATCGGCTTTGGTGGCCAGACATGGATCAACGGCCCGACACTGAAGAACTGGGGTATGGAGTTCAACCTGGGCTATCGCCACACGACCTCCTACGGCCTCAGCTATGACATCTCAGGCAACCTGGACTTCTACCGCTCTAAGGTGACATACCTGCCCGAGAAGTCAAAGAACTCATACGAGCATAACGACTATCACAACCTGGCACAGGACGAAAAGGCCTACGGCTCACTCATCGGCTACGTCGTGGAGGGCCTCTACCAGAGCCGTGAAGAGGTGCTGGCAGGCGGTCAGGCAGGTGCACGCGTCGGCGGTCTGAAGTATGCAGACCTGAACGGCGACGGCATGATCAACGAGAAAGACCGCACGTGGATCTTCAATCCAGTGCCAAACTTCTCATACGGCATCAACGTAAACCTGGCTTACAAGGGCTTTGACTTCACAATGTTCTGGCAAGGCGTGGCAGGCGTTGACGTCATAAACAACCAGAAATACCAGACCGACTTCTGGAGCATCACCGATGCCGGCTCTAACAAGGGCTCACGCCTGGTTAACGCATGGACACCAGTCAACAACACTTCCACCATCCCGGCACTCACCACATCTAACGGTGCCGACGAGGGACGCCTGTCATCTTACTACGTAGAGAGTGGCTCATACGCCAAGCTGCGCACCCTGCAGCTGGGATACTCACTGTCAGCAAAGGCAGCCAAGAAGATATTGCTCTCAAGTGCACGCTTCTACATCTCTGGCGACAACCTCTGGACCATCAAGTCAAGCTCACTGACCTGCTCAGATCCTGAGAATACTGCATGGAACTATCCTCACACTGCATCCTTCACATTCGGACTGCAGGTAGGATTCTGATAGAGTTAAGAATTAAGAGTAAAGCATTCATACTTGAATTCACGTAAAATCAAGAAATAAATATGAAAAAGATATATAATTATATTGCAGTTCTTCTGCTCTCAGTCTGCGCAGCTTCCTGCAGCGTTGACGATGTGAAGCCACAGGGTACGCTTGATGAAGAGACTGCATTCTCCAGCCCTGAGAAGCTTGTCACCGCAGCCTATGCCAAGCTGGGCGACGACTGGTATTCCTATCCCTTCAACCTCTGGCC
>DEKQ01000125.1:0-3039 GCA_002353975.1 Prevotellaceae bacterium UBA2718 | reverse complement strand
TATCACCCAATGGAGATTTTCTCTACCCTGCAGCCAGACCGAGGCGAGTTCGACGAACTGTGGTATCAGCTCTACAGCTCCATCTCGCGCTGTAACCGTGCATTGGAATCATTGGTCAATGCCGAGGACACAGAGAAGACACGACAGCTGAGAGCCGAGGCAAGATTCCTCCGCGGACACTTCTACTATAAGCTCCAGCAGATGTGGTATGAGGTGCCTTTCGTCATCGAGGGCATGGACAACGCCGCTATCGAGGCTTGTCCGCAGAGCTCACACGATGTGCTGATGCAGCAAATCATCGACGATTTCCAGTATGCCTATGAGAACCTGGCCGAGGCAGACCCCGGCACAACAGGCCGCGCACACAAGGTGGCAGCTGCTGCCTACCTGGCAAAGTGCTACCTGAACTGGGCATACGGCGACGGATATGAGGCTACGACAGGCTACGACCACGTAGATCAGGCCAAGATTCAGAAGGTTCTGGAATATACTGAGGTTGTGAAGAACTCCAAGTACGACTATCTGGACACCTACGGCCACATCTTCCTGCAGGACTATGCCAACTCCGTTGAGAGCATCTTCGCCGTACAGCACTCCAACAAGGCTGATGACGGCACACAGTTCGGACGTGCCAACTGGTCTAACATGCTGAATGGCGTATGGGGCATCTGGTCATGCGGATGGGACTTCCACAAGCCATCACAGAACCTTGTCAATGCCTTCAAGACCCGCAACGGCCTGCCAATGGACGACTTTGACGCTGACCACAACGCCATCGTAGTCAACGGCGCTGACTCAAAGTATAAGTATGACCCGCGCCTGTTCCACACAGTCGGAATGCCTACCTATCCTTATAAGTATGAGGAGCAGTACACACTGACCAAGGCCAACAGCCGTACACCTAACACTTATGGCTACTACTGCTCAATGAAGGAAATCCCTCAGCGCTCAAAGGGCGAGGATTACGACAATCCTTGGCAGGCTTTCGGCCAGAATGACTACGTGCTGCGCTATACCGACGTAATGCTGATGCGTGCCGAGGCACTCATTGAGAGCGGTGACTTCAACGGCGAGGCCCTGCAAATCATCAACACCATCCGTGAGCGTGCAAAGCGCGACATCAGTCCTACATCGCTCATCAAGTATGCAAAGGACCAGTGCGAGATCAGTCTTTACGGTAATTTTGCTTCCAAGGACGATGCCCGCAAGGCCCTGCGCTGGGAGCGTCGCCTGGAGCTGGCAATGGAGGGACACCGCTTCTTTGACCTGCGCCGATGGGGTATGCTGTCCTCTACACTCAACAAGTACTTTGAGACCGAGGTGACCGACGAGTATGACGGCCAGACTTACGCCCTATACTACAAGGATGCATTCTTCACTGCCGGCAAGAATGAGTACTTCCCCATTGCCAACAACCAGATGAACTACGTTCAGGGACTGTATCATCAGAACAAAGGATACTAAGAAATGCATAATGCAGAATTCATAATTCAGAATGTAGAATTAATAATTCATTAATGCAGAATACATAATCATTTTCAAAAAGGATTAGAATATGAAACGCGATATTAAAACTATAAATAGAATAATGCGCAGCCCGCTTAGCATTATGCACTACGCACTATGCATGGCTGCAGCCGTGCTGTTGTTCACCTCCTGCCAAGACAGAGACCTCCCCGGCTCGGGCGAGATGCAGATAGCAAGCCCTGAGGTATCTCAAATCAATGGCGTTGCCAGCGGCGAGAACGACTATGACTACACACTCACATGGCCACAGGGCGCGGATGGCACCGTAATGCAGGTGGCTGTCTTCAAGAACGGCACTCAGGTTCAGGGCTTGACACCTTGTCCTTCCAACTCCTTCACGCTGAAGAACCTTGAGACCAACCAGCTCTATGAGTTCCTTTTCAAATATGCCGGCAACGATGCACTCTCCAAGGGTGTCATGACCGACTACACCAGACCTGGTGCCACGGCTCCCACCAACCTGAAAATGACCCAGGAAGACATCTCTGACGATGATCACAACCTGGCAATCACATGGGATGCAGCCGAGGATGCCACTTCTTATATACTGAAAGTAGTGAAGAATAGTGCCGAAGAAGTGGTGAATACCACTGTCAACGGCACCTCATATCTGCTCACTGGCGTGCAGATGAAGGATCGTTTCGAGGCTACCCTCATTGCCCAGAACGACGAAGGCAAGGCCCTGCCTATCGAGGCATCGGCCAAAATCGGCGGTAAGATACCTGGTTTCCTGTCTGAATATGCTACTCCCGAGGAGCTCATTGCCAATGGTGACGACGATGAAGCCAGCGCATGGCTGTGGTTCCACGAGAACTATCCAAAGGGAGAATATATCTACTTCGGCAACATCAGCACAGTGGAAGACATCGCAGACTACCGTATGCTCTTCTGGCTGCGCGACCTTGAGACAGGCAACAATGACGACATCTGGAACTTCTCCGACGTAGCCCGCAATGCTGCACCTTGCATTGAGCAGTACGTGAAGAATGGCGGCAACCTGCTGCTGTGGTCACATGCCGTGCCTTACATCGGCGCCATCAACCGTCTGCCTACCGCTCTGCTCCGTGGCGTAAGCAATGCTTTCGGATGTGGTGAAGGCGGCAACAATCCCGACACATGGAAGATGGGCGTCTGCCTGAACACGGGTTCGTTCTCAAAGGACTTCAGTACACACCCCATCTATGCAGGCATTCCTACAGAGAAGCTCAACGACAACTGCTTCGCTGCCATCGCCTTCAAGGGTCCGGGATGGACAGAGGACCACAACTGCCTGTTCTTCGACATTCCTGCCAACCTGACAGGACTGCCAAACGACACCGAGGAGTGCTATAATACAGTCACCAACGATTATGGCATCTATCCTCTCGGCACATGGGACTCACAGTGCTCATGGGTATCTCAGCTGAACGTATGGGAGGCAAAGGGTGCCGACATGGCTCCAGAAGGCTTCCAGAAGGGTTGCGGTACAGTGCTCTGCATCGGTAACGGCGGTTGCGAGTTCTCGATGAAGAA
>DEKQ01000016.1 GCA_002353975.1 Prevotellaceae bacterium UBA2718 | reverse complement strand
CAAGCTATCTTCTCAAACCTCACTTCGTGGCCCTGCTTCATAAAGCCGTGCAGCAGACCGTAGTATGCCACCTCGGCGGTATTCGGAATGAAGGAGAAAACAGTCTTATCAACCTCTCCGCCGATTGCCTTGGTGACCGCAGGCACTAATTGTTCGCCTAATCTCTGGCGCTCGCGGTAGATGTTGGCATCGTTGCCGCGGCTGAAGTAGATGCGCTCAAAGGAGCAAGCTTTGTTAAGTGAAGAGTGAAGAGTGAAGAGAGAAGCATTTTCTACCGCTCCGTTGCGGTGGACGATGAGCGCATGACCAGGTTCTAATTCTTGAATGTCATCCATCTGGAGGTCGAATGTTGTCTGAAGAACGGGCCGTTCGCTTGCGAGTGCCACGACCTCATCATCCTGATAATAGAAGGCGGGACGTATGCCCCAAGGGTCACGGACGGAGAAGAACTCACCGCTGCCCGTCATTCCGCAGATGACGTAGCCGCCGTCAAAGCGGGGCATAGTGCGCCTGAGGACGTTGGCAATCTCCACATGACGGTCTATATAGTCCGTGATGTCCGTCCCTGTCAGCCCTTCGGCCTTTGCATTGACGTAATTGCGCTCCACCTCGCGGTCCAGCCGGTGGCCCATCAGCTCAAGCATAATGTAGGAGTCGCTATATATGCGTGGGTACTGTCCCTGCGCCGTCAGGTAGCTGAATACCTCGTCGATGTTGGTCATATTGAAGTTTCCACACAGGCAGAGGTTCTTCGCCCGCCAGTTATTGCGGCGCAGGAAGGGGTGCACGTAGGTCAGTCCGCTCTTCCCAGTGGTACTGTAACGGAGGTGTCCCATCAGGATTTGAGCCCCCTCCCAACCTCCTCCTTGGGGGAGAGGCCGATCATTCAAGCCTGAAGCGCTATCCGTCATACCACCATGAGAGGAAGACAGAGTGGTCACGCGTGAGAATATCTCGGTGATGGCGTCCTTGCCCTCAGCCTTCTCACGGAACATATATTCGTGCCCGGGGACGGCGTCAAGCTGCACGCAAGCGATACCGGCACCCTCCTGTCCACGGTTGTGCTGCTTCTCCATCATCAGATAGAGCTTGTTCAGCCCATAGAGCCGCGTACCGTATTTCTGCTCGTAATAGTCCAGCGGCTTGAGCAGGCGTATCATCGCCACGCCGCATTCATGCTTCAGTTGCTCCATCAGTATGCCTGTTCATGAACGCCGCTGACGGCGCGACCGCTCGGGTCATTAAGTTTCTTGAATGCCTCGTCCCACTCACGCGCTATCGCCGTAGAGCATGCCACACTGGCTTCCTGCGGCACGCTGCGGGCTGCAGAGTCGCTGGGGAAGTGCTCGGCAAAGATGCTGCGGTAGTAATACTCCTCCTTGTTGAGCGGCGTGTTGATGGGGAAACGCTCTGCGGCATGTGCCATCTGCTCGTCGCTGACGGCTGCCGACGTGATGGCCTTGAGCGTATCTATCCACGAATACCCTACTCCATCGCTGAACTGCTCCTTCTGTCGCCATGCTATCTCCTCGGGCAACATATCCTGAAATGCCTCACGCAGAATACGTTTCTCTATTGTTTTGCCCGGGCACATCTTAGCTTCGGGGTTCAGACGCATTGCTATGTCAAGAAATTCCTTGTCGAGCATGGGCACACGCCCCTCCACTCCCCACGCCGAAAGGCTCTTGTTGGCACGCAGACAGTCGTACATGTGGAGCTTGGAGAGCTTGCGCACGGTCTCATCATGGAACTCCTTGGCACTTGGAGCCTTGTGGAAATAGAGGTATCCGCCGAAGATTTCATCGGCTCCCTCGCCTGAGAGCACCATCTTAATGCCCATCGACTTGATGACACGGGCAAGGAGATACATAGGCGTGGAGGCACGGACGGTGGTCACATCGTATGTCTCTATGAAGTATATCACATCGCGAATGGCATCCAATCCCTCCTGAATGGTGTAGTTTATCTCATGGTGCACGGTACCGATATGCTCTGCCACGAGGCGTGCCTTCTCAAGGTCGGGGGCTCCTTTCAGTCCCACCGCGAATGAATGCAGGCGCGGCCACCAGGCTTTTGACTTGCCGTCGTCCTCTATGCGGTTCTCCGAATAACGCTCAGCAACGGCTGAGATGATGCTCGAGTCCAGTCCGCCGGAGAGCAATACGCCGTATGGCACATCGCTCATCAGCTGCCGCTTCACCGCCTGGCGCAGTCCCTGACGGATATCCTCGCTGTTGGCAGCATTGTCCTTGACGGCATCATAGTCCATCCAGTCACGTCGATAGTACCTCTTCATGCCCGGCTCGCGGCTCCAATAGTAATGCCCCGGCAGGAATGGCTCATAGCGTTCGCACTGCCCTTCGAGGGCTTTCAGCTCGGAAGCAACATAGACTTTGCCGTCGCTGTCATATCCTATATAAAGAGGTATGACGCCGATAGGGTCACGGGCAATGAGGAATTCGTCCCTCTCCTCGTCATAGAGGGCAAAGGCGAATATGCCGCTAAGGCGCTCAAGCATAGAGATGATGCCCTGAGAAGAGCCGCATGGAACGGTAGCCTCACCTGAGGAGGCTTCCTTTCCGGCAGGGAGAGAGGCGGCGATGCTTCTATATAGCGCAAGGATAACCTCACAGTCGCTGCCCGTCTGGAACTGATATTCAGCATATTCCCTGCGTATTTCCTGATGGTTGTATATCTCGCCGTTCACTGCAAGCACCTGCTTGCAGTCGGGTGAGAAGAGCGGTTGCTTGCCGCTCTCGGGATCTACTATTGACAGACGTTCATGCGCCAGGATGGCAGACTTGCCGCAATGGATGCCGCTCCAGTCCGGACCGCGATGACGTATCTTCTGACTCATGCGCAGGGCCTTCTGCCTCAGCGCATCACTTTGCTCTTTGATATTGAATATTCCAACTATTCCACACATGATATATATTTCAAATTAAGAATTAAGAATTAAGAAATCGAGAATTATGATTACAGAAGAGCCGCCGCACCAGCTAATTTTGAATTTTGAATTCATCATTATTAATTCACTTATTGGCTTTAGCAGCCTTTATGAAGTCCATGAACAGCGGGTGAGGCTGCAATACCGTGCTCTGGTATTCAGGGTGAAACTGGGTGCCGATGTACCACTTCAGCTTTGGAATCTCAACAATCTCCACCAGGTCTGAGGCAGGATTTCGCCCCACGCACTTCATTCCGGCGGCCTCAAACTGCTCCAGATAGCGGTTATTGAACTCATAGCGATGGCGGTGTCGCTCGCGGATTAGCGTCTCGCCATAGATGCCGGCGACCTTTGACTTCTGCGTCAGTTCGCAGTCGTATGCCCCGAGTCTCATCGTGCCGCCCATCTGAGAGACGTCCTTCTGCTCCTCCATCAGGTCTATCACATTAGCTGTCGTGATGCTGTCGGGGCTCATCTGACCCTTTTTCGACCTGCCCGAATTACTGCAGGCACCGTTCTGCCTGCAAGGATTGACGTAGGTACTCATCTCTGTACTGTTGGCATCACTCAGGTTCAGCACATTGCGGGCAAACTCTATCACCATCATCTGCATACCGAGACAGATGCCGAAGCACGGCACATTATTCTCCCTTGCATACTGCGCAGCGAGGATTTTGCCCTCCGTACCACGCTGCCCGAAGCCGGGACATATTACCAAGCCGTCCTGTTCCTTCAGTCTTTCCATGAATGCCGAACGGTCTTCCACCTCCGAATTGATGAAGGTGAGCTCCAGCTTTCTGTTATTATATGTCGCAGCATGACTAAGGCTCTCGCTGATACTCTTATACGCGTCCTGCAGGTCATACTTGCCCACAAGTCCTATTCGCACCACATCCTTGGACTTTCGGCGCAGCTCCAGGAACTTATTCCACGGTCCGAGCTTGGGTGTCTCGCCCACAGGGATGCCCATCTTGCGCAAGATTACAGCATCAAGACCTTGTTTCTGCATGTTGACCGGCACCTCGTAGATGCTGTCCAGGTCCTCGCTCTGTATCACGCACTCAAGGTCAACATTACAGAATCCGGCCACTTTGCTGCGCAGATTGTCATCCAAATGCTTCTCTGTCCTAAGTATGAGTATGTCCGGTTGTATTCCTGCCGCCTGCAATTCCTTTACGCTGTGCTGCGTAGGCTTAGTCTTCAGCTCGCCGGCAGCCTTGAGATAGGGCACGTATGTCAGGTGTACGCTTACGGCATCGCAGCCCAGTTCCCACTTCAACTGCCTTATAGCCTCCAGAAACGGGGCGCTCTCTATATCGCCAATAGTGCCGCCTATCTCGGTAATAATAAAGTCCGGACAGCCGTGTTGGGCGTTATCATCAACGGTGGCAAGGTGCTTGATGCGTCGCTTTATCTCATCGGTGATATGCGGAACCACCTGTATCGTGTGCCCCAGGTAGTCCCCGCGCCTCTCCTTGTCAATGACAGCCTGGTAGATACGGCCTGTGGTCTGAGAGTTATGGCGCGTAGTTTCGATGCCCGTGAAGCGTTCGTAGTGGCCCAAGTCCAGGTCGGTCTCCATGCCGTCTGCCGTCACATAGCACTCTCCATGCTCGTAAGGGTTCAGCGTTCCGGGGTCGATGTTGATGTAAGGGTCAAACTTCTGTATGGTAATCTTATATCCCCGAGCCTGCAACAGCTTTCCTATTGAGGCCGAAATGATGCCCTTTCCCAACGATGACACCACACCGCCCGTCACGAATATATACTTTGTTGACGTCATAATTAAGAACTATGCATTGCGAATGATGCATTAAACATTTATTAATTATGAATGATGCATTGCGAATTATACCTTATTACAATAAGCATCTACCTTCTTGGCAGCTTCCTTTCCACTTGCCATGGCACGCACAACGAGCGAGGCGCCCGATGCGGCATCACCGCAAACGAAGACATTTTCTGGGTATTCGGGATGCTCGGGCTTTAGAAATCCCATTGCCAGCAACACCAGTTCAGCCTTTATTACTTCCGGTTTTCCCTTCTCTACCATCAGCGGGCGGCCTCCTTCCGGATTAGGTTTCCAGTCGATTTCCTGAACCTTTACGCCTGTCAGCCTGCCGCCTTCACCCAGAAACTCCAGCGTATTTATGTTCCATCTGCGGGTGCATCCCTCCTCATGGCTTGATGTTGTCTTGAATGTCCGTGGGAAGTTTGGCCACGGATTATTCGGATCTTCTGGTCCCACTGGCGGCTTTGGCATTATCTCTATCTGCGTCACGCTCTTCGCTCCCTGCCTGTGTGCCGTGCCTATACAGTCGCTTCCGGTGTCGCCGCCACCAATGACAAGCACGTCTTTTCCCTTTGCCGTTATGCGCTCATCCTTCGTAAACTCCACTCCGGCAAGCACACGGTTCTGCTGTGACAGCAGCTCGAGGGCGAAGTGCACACCCTTCAGCTCCCTGCCAGGAGCCTTCAAGTCGCGTGCCGTAGGAGTGCCGGTAGCGATGACGACAGCATCATACTGTTCTGATAGCTGTGGTATTACCGCTGCACTCTCAACATTTTCGCCAAAGCGGAACGTGATTCCCTCTTCTTCCAGCAATGCTATCCGGCGGTCTATCACGGCTTTGTTCAGCTTGAAGTTTGGTATGCCATAGCGCAACAGACCTCCTGCTGCCTCGTTCTTCTCTATCACCGTCACCTCATATCCCATCAGGTTCAGCTCATTGGCAGCTGCCAGACCAGCCGGTCCGGCTCCCACCACAGCCACGCGCTTGCCGTTTCTCTTTGGGTGATGCACGGTAATATAACCTTCACGGAATGCTCCCTCGACTATTGCGCACTCATTCTCACGGTTGGTAGTAGGCTCATGGTTATAGAGATTCAGCACGCAGGCCTTCTCACAGAGCGCCGGACAGATGCGTCCGGTAAACTCAGGGAAGGGGTTTGTATCTGAAAGCAGCTGATACGCCAGCTCCCAATCACCTTTATAAAGCGCATCGTTCCACTCCGGAGCCTTATTGCCGAGCGGGCAAGCCCAGTGGCAGAATGGCACACCGCAGTCCATACAGCGCGATGCCTGCTGCCGACGATCCTTCGCATTGAGCGTCTGCTCCACCTCGCCGTAGTCATGTATTCTATCGTTCACAGGACGATAGCCGGCCTCTTGCCGCGCTATATCCAAAAATGCTTTAGGGTTTCCCATTGTATTTAACTTTTCAGTTTTACGTGGTTTCTATCTTTAATAGTCTCTCTGTACATCTGCTATCTTCTGCTGCAGCTTCTTCATCTGCTCCTCGTGCAACACGCGCTTATACTCTATCGGCACTACCTGGATAAACTCCTCCACGTACCGCTGCCAGTCATCGAGCATGGTGCGGGCCAGCTTTGAGCCCGTGTATAGGTAGTGTTGCCTTATGAGTTCATGCAGTTCCTTGCGGTATTGCGTCTCCTCCACAAGGTTTATCTCCACCATATCCATGTTGCAGTAATAGTCAAAGTTGTGGTTCTTGTCCCACACGTATGCCACACCGCCACTCATGCCGGCAGCGAAGTTGCGTCCGGTCTCGCCCAATACTACCACGCGACCGCCTGTCATATACTCACAGCAATGGTCGCCTGCGCCCTCTATCACGGCGATGGCACCTGAGTTTCTGACACCGAAACGCTCACCGACCTTACCGTTTACGTAGAGTTCGCCACTTGTCGCACCATAGAGACCTGTGTTACCGGCAATGATATTATCCTCTGCGCTGAAGTCACTACGCACCGGTGGCAGGATGGCTATGCGCCCGCCGGAGAGGCCTTTGGCAAAATAGTCATTGCTCTCACCCTCCAGTTTGAAGCTGACACCGTGCATGAGGAAGGCGCCGAAAGACTGTCCGGCAGAGCCTTTGAACTTCACCTGTATGGTGTCATCGGGCAATCCCTCACCGCCATAGCGCTTGGCGATAGCTCCAGAGAGCATTGTGCCCGCTGCGCGGTCGGTGTTCTTTATGGTGTAGTCGAGGTTCACCTCCGTCCCGTTCTCTATGGCCGGCTGTGCCGCCTTGAGCATCTGAATGTCGAGGATGCCAGAGAAATCACGCTCCACATCACGGTCATGACGCAGAATGCCATCCTCCTTGCAGAGCAAGCGCGAGAAGTCAAAGCCTAATTGAGAATTATGATTACCATTTGTTAATCCGTGAAATTCGTGTGATTCGTGGTCGTTTTCATCTGCGCGAGGAGTGGTAATGAGCTCCGTGTGTCCTATGATGTCGTTCAGGGAACGGTATCCCATCCGAGCCAGATACTCGCGCACCTCCTCAGCGAGGAAGGTGAAATAGTTCACAAGATGGTCCACCTTACCCATGAAATGCTTGCGCAGCTCCTCGTTCTGCGTCGCTACACCCATCGG
>DEKQ01000025.1:3074-13919 GCA_002353975.1 Prevotellaceae bacterium UBA2718 | reverse complement strand
GGATTATCCAATGAATATCACCTTCATTCACCTTCATTCAGCTTCATCCACCTTCATCCACCTTCATTCACCTTCATCCACCTTCATCCGCCTTCATCCGCCTTCACTGATTATGAAAACATAACTCTGCCAAAATGGCAGTAGAACCATTGCGTTCTAATAGTAGGTCTTTTACCTCCTAATAGTAGGTCTTTTACTCGGTAATAGCAGGTCTTTTAGGCAGTAAAAGACCTGCTATTACAACGCGCTGATAGTCAGCGGGTTTGGAACTGCCAAAATGGCAGTCCTCTTTCCGGCTCTCGTGTAGTGTAGGTCAGTGAAGGTGTATGTAGGTAGCCTTCATCGTGCAACGGTCTTGTGCTTAGCCACTTGCGGCGAAAATGTAGGTAAACGCGTTTTTTGCAAAAAAAAGGGTTCTGGGTCAATTTGGTTATTGTGCAATGAGAAGTGCTGAGTGGCGGTGTCGTTCCATCAGCGAGCATCCACACGAGGACGCCCACGTCCCCGTGTGGATGCTCTTCTTGATTGTGTAAGACTACAGTGAAATGTTTATAAGCGAAATAAGGTTAACTTCTCTGAGGTACTCTGCAAAGCCTTGCTTAGAATAGACTGTTCAGGTATTCTATGTCATACATCTGGTCGTCGGTCAGTAGTTTGTTAACAGGTGTGCCGCCGTCCATGCTCTGCTTGTTTCTGTCTGTTGTGTGGCTACGGTAGCTTGATATGGTGTAGGCCATGCCGTCGGGAGTCACCAGCGTCTGGATTGAACATGCGCCTCCACCTGACTGTTGACCCCATATCTGGTAGCCGAAGTCCTTCATCTTGGCAGTGAACACGCTGCCGTTGGAGAATGTGTAATCGCTTGTCAGTACTACGATGTTCATATCACCCACCCAGTCTGTCTTATCATCCTGCTCGTCGAACTTTCCATCGAAGTTGCGATCCACTACAAAGGTTTTGGTCAGGTGCTGTAGTGACAGCATATCATATTCCCAGCTGCTGGTCTTGCGGCTTGTGCGCAGCGAGGCCGTCTTGTCACCCAGCAGAGCCACGATGGCTGTTGTGGGATCATCCTCGCCTCCGCCATTTGTCGATACGTCGAGCACCAGATTCTTTACTCCCTCGCTCTTGGCACGCTTGAGCGCCTCCACCGTCAGCACTACCAGGTCTTGCTTTTTGTCGCTCACCATCTTCTGCCAGTCCTCTGTCGTATGGTTGCTGGCATAGTATGTGCGCCATCCTTGCGTATTCAGGTCCATAAACGACTTCATCACCAGCACCGCCGTCTTCCCATCCTGACTCTTCACGTAGATGTCCGAGCCGTATTTCTTGTCCCGTATGGCTTGTAGTTCTGCTTTACGCAACTTTCTTTTCGTCCGGATTTGATACCAGGCCTCTACCATCTGTCGTGTACTGGCGGGGAGACCGTTAAGAGCCTCGCTGATACGCTCAGTGAATATGCCGTTGACATTCGCCGGTGCATAAGACCAGAGCCCGCATCTCATGTGTCCGCCGTCATTCATCAGGTAGTTCAGCGCCTCGGTGCCTGCTACGAATGCTGCCTGATTCTGCGACTGCAGCAGCTCCTTCACCTCCTTGCCGCCGCTGACAACATCCAGCACGGCGTCAAGGCCATGCTCTCTGAGGCCTTCCTTCTCCAGCAAGTTTCTGTTAGGGTAACCATAGAAATAGTCAATTACAAAACATAGTTCCCCGTAGCGGAACGCAGCGAGGTCATCACTCACCTCCACCGTCTTGTAGGCATTGACGGCATAGTCTGGATACATTTCCTCTATGTCCACGGCATGGTCCTCCGCACACACCACGATAGTGTTTCCGTCGAAGCAAGCTATATGTCCGCTAGCATCGGTAAACATGTCGTTGATGGTAGAGAATGGGAAAAAGACCTCCTGTCCGTCATCGCGAAGGTCAATGCCATATTTCTTGAAGTTGAGAGTCGTCGTATGTTCTGCAGGAGTATATACATGACTGTCGTACCTCAGGAAGGGATTAAAGCACGTTTCAAATTCTGGCAGTCCCGACGCAATCAGGCTCTGCAGGCTTACAAATTTGTTATAACTGTCCGACGTCAGTACGTCGTTCTTGACATCTACCGTGACCGTAGCGTCAGCCGTTGACAGTCGGTAGCAGTCACCGGCGTTCACCACCGACATCGATGCGTCGGGTAGCATCAAGCGGTAGTATGCTGATGCAGCGATGTAAGCCACGTTGGGCATGTCATCATAGAATCGCAGCGTCACCTGTCCATTGTCCTTCTTGTTACGGCTCACGCTATATGTACGCTCCTTGTACCCATTGCCGGGATCTATAGGCAGTGCTCTGCTGTCGTCAGTAGTCGTGTTGTCATTACATGCTGCCAGCAGTATCGTCAGCAGTGTGAAGGATAGAATCCGAATCCCATTCATCGCTGGAAGTATTTTCATAATTGTATATTATAGAATTGTTACTCTCACAAAAAAAGAGACATTACCTTTCAGCGATGTCTCTTTTGAGGGGTGCCCGGTGGGACTCGAACCCACGACATTCAGAACCACAATCTGACGCTCTAACCAACTGAACTACGGGCACCATGTATGTCTGCAAAACAGCATCAGAATTCCTTTTGCGGGGATGAATGGCTGTTTTTGCGGGTGCAAAGGTATATCTTTTTTCTGAATTGACAAAATTTTTGCGCGTTTTTTTTGCCAGAGTGACGGATTATGATTAATTTATTATAATTTTTCTTTTGGGTTCGCAAGTTTCTCATACATATAATTTGTCAGTTGTATTTTTTTTCTTACTTTTGCACTCGAAATGAAACTGGTAATTCAGACTCTACCGACATTTTTCGTTGAGGAAGACAAGATATTGACAGCCCTTTTTGATGAAGGGATGGATATCCTGCATATCAATAAGCCAAATTCTGAGCCGCTGTATGCAGAGAGGCTGTTGTCGTTGCTTCCGTCAAACAAATATGATAAAGTCGTAGTGCATCAGAACTATTACCTGAAGCAGGAGTATGACCTGCGCGGCATACATATTGATGACCCCGCAACGCCTGTTCCCGATGGTTTCCGTCGCCACGTGTCTCGCAGCACACCTAACATCAGTGACCTGAAGGAGATGAAGAAACACTGCGATTATGTGATGCTGTATTCTCTGTTTGACTCGCTCCATGACGGTGCGAAGGCCTCGCTTACAATGGAAGATATGCAGGAGGCCCGCAAAAAGGGACTTATAGACCGTCACGTGTATGCGCTGGGCGGCATGAGTCTTGAGAACCTGCAGCAGGCTAAGGACCTGGGCTTCGGCGGTGTCGTGATATGCGGTGACCTGTGGAACAGGTTCAACATTCAGCATGAGTTGAATTTCCATGAGCTGATAAATCATTTCCGTAAGTTGAAGAAAGCTGCGGGATGAGTTAAATTAATAATGCAGAATGCAAAATTCAAAATTGATAATGCAGAATGCATAATGGATGAGGGTTGAGAGGTGATGGACTATTTGAGAATTAATTAATAAAAATAAATAAGGTAAGAAAGGCTTTATGAGCCGTAACACCTGTAGGAATTAAAATGGTAGAAGACAAGAGTTTCATGATATGCTCTGGCACGGCTACACGCTATTTGGCTGAGAAAATATGTGCCAGCCTGGGTTGCGAGTTGGGCAACACGGTTATGACGAAGTTCAGTGATGGTGAGTTTGCCGTGAGCTATGAGGAAAGTATTCGCGGCAGGGACATCTTCCTGGTTCAGAGCACCTTCCCCAGTTCGGATAACCTTATGGAGTTGTTGCTGATGATTGACGCCGCCAAGCGTGCGTCAGCAAAGACTATCAATGCCGTCATCCCATATTTCGGATGGGCTCGTCAGGACAGAAAGGATAAGCCTCGTGTCAGCATAGGTGCGAAACTCGTTGCTGACCTGCTTAGCGTCGCAGGCATTGACCGTCTCATTACGATGGATTTGCATGCCGATCAGATACAAGGTTTCTTTGATGTTCCTGTAGATCATCTCTATGGTTCGGGTGTTCTGCTGCCTTATCTGGAGAGCCTGAAACTGAAGGACCTTGTCATCGCTTCTCCTGATGTGGGTGGCGCCAAGCGTGCCAAGAGCTATGCGAAGTATCTTGACTGCCCGTTGGTAATGTGCAACAAGACCCGCGCCCGTGCAAACGTGGTGGCCGAGATGCAGATTATCGGCGATGTGAAGGATAAGGATGTCGTGATAGTAGATGACATGGTGGATACCGCAGGTACCATTACCAAGGCTGCGGACATCATGAAGGAAGCCGGTGCGAGAAGCGTGCGTGCCGTTGCCAGCCACTGCGTCATGTCAGGCCCTGCCAGCGAGCGTGTGCAGAATTCCGCATTGGAGGAGATTGTGTTTACTGATTCTATACCTTATTCACAGCATTGCACCAAGGTGAAGCAGCTCAGCGTGGCTGATATGTTTGCCGAGACAATACGCCGTTGCCTCAACAACGAGTCGATATCTTCACAGTATATTATATAATTATATAAGGTATTCACGTGGGCAAGATTAACAACATCTGGTCGTATTTGGCCAAGCACAAGTACCTCATCACTCTGGTGTTGGGCACGTTGCTCATTGGCTTGGTGGGCGAGAACAGCCTGCTGCACTACATGAAGCTGCAGGTGCGCCTGTCAGAGGTGGAGGAGGAACTGGAGGAGTACCAACAGCAGTATGAGCGTGACTCCCTTCGCCTGCGTGCCCTACAGTCTAATCATAAGGGTGTAGAGCGTATAGCCCGCGAGAAATACTTTATGAAACACCCGGATGAGGATGTCTTTGTGCTGAGCACAGAGGAACACAAACAGTCAACCGAGAATACAGATGAGAGAACTGACTAAGATACAGTCCATAATCCTTGCGGTCGGCGCATTGCTGATGGTGGTAGGCACGGGGTGTGTGGTGTTTGATTTCATGCCTCAGATTGCATCTGTTGTCTTTGCCGTCGGCGCGGTAATGTTTGTGGCAATGCAGGCGCAGAATGTATATACCGGGTCGAACTTCACCATCATACGCCTGAGGCGCATCATGCTCTTTGCTGATGCCTGTTTCATTATCGCTGCGGTGCTGCTGTTGGAAAACGCGTACCGCTTCATTTTCCCGCTTTTTCAAGGCAGCATAGAGGGCTATAACAACTACGTGCGCTATATAAACAACAACTGGGTTGTAGCCTTGCTCGTTGCTGCCATATTGGAGATGTACACCACGCACCGCATAGAGTCAGAAATAAAAAAATCATAATCAGACACTGGCAGACCTTAAAAAATACTTAAACACAAGCCCATTTCTTAAAAGGAAATTAATTTTATTTCCACAGTTCGATAATTCTGCATACCTTTGCAGTTACCTAATTTCCTTTGAAAAGAAATGAAAAATTACCTACTCGCGTTCCTTGTCGTGGCAGTGGCAACGTCGTGTTCCAAATATAGTATCACCGGTTCGTCAGATTTGCAAAATGTTGACGGTCGTATGCTCTTTCTCAAGACCGTACAGGGCGATGAGCTGACCAACATGGACTCCTGTGATGTGGTGCACGGTAAGTTCCGCTTTCACGGTTCATTGGATACCGTACGTGTCGTTGCTCTGTATATGGACAACATGCCCGTCATCCCCGTTGTGCTGGAGGACGGTGACATTACCGTCACGCTCAATTCGCAGAAACAGTCATGTAAGGGCACGCCGCTTAACGATTCTCTCTCTGCCTTCAACGAGAAATACCAGCAACTGCTATACCGGATGCAGGAATTGTCGCATGAGCAGAGCCAGGCAATCATGAACGGTGACGATATGGACGAGGTCAATGCCCGCCTGGAGAACAAGGAGCAGGAGTTGATGATAGAAGAGGATAAGCTGATAACGACATTCATCACAGAGAACTTTGACAACTGCCTTGGCCCGTATGTCTTTGAGATGGCAACGAGCAGTTATGAGTATCCTGTGCTGACGCCTTGGATAGACGCGCTGATGAGCAAGGCGACGGAGAACTTCAAGAATGCTCCTTATGTCAAGGAGTATATGAAGGTAGCCCATGAGAATCAGAATATCATGACCGGCGTTACGGATGTTGCGCCACAATTACCGCCACAATCCCCTGCACTTACCACAGGACCAACACCCAACGAATTGGCAAAACCACAGAAAACAGAATGACAACGCTTATACATGGAGGCATCATCGTCAATGAGGGAATGCGCCGACAGGCAGACATCATTGTCGAGGATGACCGGATAAAGGAAATAATACCTGAAGGGATCAGCGCGTGCAGCACTGATTCCTTTGACGTTGTATTAGATGCCTCAGGCTGTTACGTGCTTCCCGGCGTCATAGACTCGCATGTCCACTTCCGCGATCCGGGCCTGACGCACAAAGGTGATATGCACACCGAGAGCCTTGCCGCGCTGGCGGGTGGCGTCACGACGGTCTTTGATATGCCCAATACCAAGCCGCAGACCACGACTGTTGAGGCCCTGCATGAGAAGCAGTCCATTGCTGAGCAGAAGATGCACGTGAACTATGCTTTCTTCCCGGGAGTGACAAACGACAACCTGGAAGAACTGCAACATATTGACACGACGACCATACCTGGCTTCAAACTGTTTATGGGATCGTCAACCGGCAATATGCTCGTGGATCGTGAGCAGGCCCTTGAAGCCATATTCAGGTTTGCCGGAGAGAAGGGCATCACCCTGATGGCACATTGCGAAGACACTGAGACGATCAACCGGCACATGGCCTACTACAAACAGCTGACAGGCTCAGACGACCCGGACGTAAGGCTACATCCGCTCATCCGCAATGAGGAAGCCTGCATGAAATCATCAGAACTGGGAGTGCGACTGGCACAGAAGTACGACACTCACTTCCACATAGCCCATGTCAGCACCGCCTGCGAGCTGGAGATGATAAAGGGTCTCGGTCATGCTCACCGTCACATCACCTGCGAGGCAACGGTGGCCCACTTGCTATTCTCCACTGTTGATTACGATACTCTCGGCACTCGCATAAAGTGTAACCCCGCGGTGAAGGGATTCCTTGACCGTGAAGCCCTTCGGCGCGCGTTGGTTGACGATACCGTAAGCACTGTCGGCACTGACCATGCGCCTCATACCTTGGAAGAGAAATCTGGTGGCTGCGCAAAGGCAATGTCTGGAATGCCGATGATACAGTTCTCTCTGATTTCGATGCTCTCACTCGTCGATGAGGGCGTATTGTCAATGGAACGTCTCGTACAGCTCATGGCTCACAACCCTGCTAAGCTGTTTGGAGTCAGTCAGCGAGGCTTCCTGCGTCAGGGATATAAGGCTGACATGGCTATCGTCAAGCAATGTGACGAGCCGTGGACGCTAACGAAGGACTGCATCCTGAGCCGTTGCGGATGGAGCCCCCTTGAGGGACGGCAGATGCAATGGCGCGTAAAGTCCACGATACTGAATGGACGTATAGCTTTCGCCGACGGTAAGGTCAATGAGAATACTCATGGTGAACCCGTGAGGTTTGAAAAATAAGAAACGCATAAACAAACAGTCACCATTTATAGAATCTATCAAATAGTAGTATTGGCTCCGGTCGTGTTCTTCGCATCAGTCGTTGCGGGAACAACGATGGCGACGATGTGTCCGTTGACTGGATGGCTGAAAGGTATTCTGCCTTTCGGCGTTGGTGTTATGACACGTCCGGACTGGTGGGGTAGCAGAGCCTCACGTTGGTGGGCGCGCACCATTCTCTGTGCTGCCCTGATACCGGTAGAGGTAACGGGAAAGGAAAACATAGAGGAAGGCAAGTCGTATGTCTTCACAGCCAACCATCAGGGCGCTTTCGATATTTTTCTGGTTTGTGGCTACCTGAACGCTGAGATACGTTGGATGATGAAGCGCTCACTGGAGAAAATACCGTTTCTCGGTTGGGGATGCCGCCATGCGGGATATGTCTTTGTAGATAAAGGCAATGCAGGAGTGACGCGTGCCACCTATCGACGTGCTGAGGCAGTGCTGCAGAATGGTGGCAGCCTGATGCTCTTTCCCGAAGGCGCACGGACCTATACCGGTGAGATGCGGCCATTCAAGAAAGGTGGCTTCATGCTTGCTGATGAGCTGCAGTTGCCTGTGGTGCCTATGACGATAAAAGGTTCATTTGAGATACTGCCCCGCACAAAGGACGGGAGCTTCATCTGTCGGCATCCGTTGACACTCACCATCCACAAGCCTATACAGCCCATATCAAAGGGGGCTGAGGATGTGGAGTATCTGAGAGAGCAATGCTATGCGTCGATAGCCAGCTCTTTGGACTCTGTCGCAGAGCGTTGAGGTTTACAACTCTACAGCAGAGATATCAATCAGTTTATTAACAATGGCATAGATAGTGAGACCAGCTGTGGAACGTATCTGCAGCTTGCGGGCTATGTTGCGACGGTGGGTTATGACGGTGTTGGGGGCTATGAATAGCTTCTCTGCTATTTCCTTGTTTGTCAGTCCCTGCACAACGCCGATGACGACATCCTTTTCTCTGTCTGACAGTTGCTCTCCTCCATCCGTGCCAGAGCTTATTTGCCCAAGTATTTTGGCGCTTACATCATCAGAACTCGTCCGCTTCTCAAGCAGGCGCACGGCAGGTTGCAGAATCTGTTCCTCCACGTTGGCATGGAGCCTTAGCCACTCCTCCAGACTGAAGATGTCATATAGCGTGGCGGTGAGCATGTTATTGCGATGCCTGTCAGAAGGCAGGTATTTTATGATAATGCTTTTGAGTTCTTTCAGCTTGTCGCCTGTCTGACCATGGTGCTTTGAGAACGGTTCAATGTCTATCTCTTTATGATTCTCACCGATAAGCAGGCCTTCCACGTATGGGAACAGAGTCTGTTCCTCAAGCTTCATGTGGTGTTTTATGAATCGGGCGTATTCGTCAAAAAGCCTCATTATGAGGCGTCCGAGATTGCTGCTCTCATCGAGCGCGTTGCGCAATTCCTCTCGCAGGAAAGGCAGCTGGAAATCGATGTAGTAGGCGTGTGATGCCTTCAGGTACTTCAGGAGTGTTGTCATGTCAAGGCGGTCCAACTCGTTTCTCGAGAAGTAGTCGTTGATAGTAAGGTTTACCACAGACAGGAACGTGAATGTATCAACATGCTCTTCCTCACATACTTCACGTACGGTCTTGTCGCCAAATCCCAGATGGATGCCAAAGGCGCTAAGGCTTTGCAGCACAGTATAGTTATCACTGATAAGTGACACCATCTTGTCATCGGCTTCATACATTTTGAAATTCTTCATAATTGTCCTTTTGGTAAGTTGCCTGATTCCTCGTCAAGTGAGGTTTTTGATGTCTTATTCTATTATCCTTGGATTTTCTCCAGTTTTGCAAATTTCAGCAGCAGCTGTTTGGTTCCGGCATAAGCGAAGTCCACTATAGCCTTTGCGCTGTCGCCTGCCCCAGTCATGTCTGTGACGGTTCCTTCACCGAAGCGCTGATGCCTTACGCGGTCTCCGACTTTGAAATCGTAGCCTGAGGGTTGTGAACTCCTGCCAGAGCCACTGCTTGTAGATGGTATGCGAACGATTCTGCCTGCACCGCGTTCCGGCTGTGTCACTACGCTTCGCTTGAAACTTGGTGTCGCTTGTCCACGCATACCCCCCATCCGGCCCTCTGACATCCCTGAGAAAGGCCTTGCCTGCGTAGTTGAAAATGATTGGCGTGGCCGTGTCATACTTCCCGCTGCGTTTCGGAATGAACTCCCTTCTAATGTCAATAGTGAGCTGTCGATGTCACGCAGGAAGCGGCTGGGAGTGTCAAACTCCATCTTTCCGTAGCGGTAGCGCATGTTTGCGTATGTCATGGTGCAGCGTCGTTCGGCACGTGTTATGGCCACGTAGAGCAGGCGCCGCTCTTCTTCCAACGCCCTTTTTGACTGTGTGCACATAGGAGAGGGGAAGATGTTCTCCTCCATGCCCACGATATATACGCAAGGGAACTCCAGGCCTTTGGCGCTGTGGATGGTCATCAGCGTCACTTGTGAGGTATCGTCATTGTCGCGATCCATATCGCTGAGCAGCGATACCTCCTGAAGGAAGTCAGTGAGATGGCCGGACTCTCCCTCCTCGCGTTGGCTTTCCACAAATTCCTGCATGGATGATATGAACTCTTCCATGTGCTCCTGCTTTGACAGGTATTCTGGGTCTGTGCTGGAGTATATGTCCTTCGATATGCCTGTCTGGCGTATGATGTCTTTGCCAAGGGTTACGGCATCGTCGGTAAACAGGCGTGCTATAAACCCTTCTATCAGCATACGGAAATTCTGAATGCGTGACAACGTAGCAGAGTTGAATGGGGTGGGGAGCGTCCCATCCGTTGCTTCTACCGCCACCTGCCATAGAGAGATGCCCCGCTCTTGCGCTATGTCGATGAGCTTCTGCAACGTGGTATTGCCTATGCCGCGAGCCGGATAGTTGATGACACGCCTGAAGGCTTCCTCATCATCGGGGTTGACAACAAGGCGCAGATAGGCTGTGATGTCCTTTATCTCCTTACGCTGGTAGAAGCTGAGGCCGCCGTATATGTGATAGGGCATGCCGTCCTTCACAAATTGCTCCTCGAATGTGCGGCTCTGGGAGTTCGTGCGATATAGGATAGCGAAGTCAGAATACTGCAATCCCTCGCTGCGCATTAGCCGCTGTATGTCACGACTGACGAATGAAGCCTCCTCGCGGTCACTCGCCAATTCAGCCACTCGAACCTTCTCTCCTTCTGCATTCTCTGAATAAACATCCTTGTCTATCTGGCGCTCATTCTTGTGTATCAGACTGTTGGCTGCCTCTACTATGCG
>DEKQ01000025.1:0-2989 GCA_002353975.1 Prevotellaceae bacterium UBA2718 | reverse complement strand
TGCTGAAAGTTTAAGATGTTGTCGATGTTGGCTCCTCTGAAGGCGTAGATGCTCTGTGCATCGTCACCCACCACGCATATATTGTGGTGCTGCGACGTGAGTTTCAGCATTATCTGTTGCTGGGCGTAGTTCGTGTCCTGATACTCATCCACCAGGAAGTAACGGTAAAGCGTGGCGTACTTCTCGCAGATGTCGGGATGTTGCTCAAAGAGGTAGTAGGTGTTTATCAGCAGGTCATCGAAGTCCATGGCGTTGCTCGTGCGGCACCGTTGGCTGTAGATGTTGTATATTGCCGACATCTGTGGCATGCTGCTGTCAATGTCACGCGACTGTATTGCGGCATTGCGGGCATAGTCCCCGGCACGAAGCAGCCTGTTCTTGGCGTCTGATATGCGACGGTGAACCTCTGTGGGCTTGTATATCTTGTCATCCAGCCCGAGGTCCTTAACTATAGCCTTGCACAGTGAGCGTGAGTCTGCCTCGTCGTATATTGTGAAGTTCCTGTCATAGCCTAACGCCGTTGCTTCGCTCCTCAGCAGGCGTGCAAAGATGGAGTGGAACGTGCCCATGCGCAGATACTGTGCAGAATCTCCCACGAGTGTCTCGATGCGTGATCGCATCTCGCGGGCAGCCTTGTTCGTAAAGGTCAGTGCCATTATCTCCCACGGCTTCACTCCGTTCAGCAGCAGCCATGCAATCTTATATGTCAGCACACGTGTCTTGCCCGAGCCTGCACCGGCAATCACCAGCGAAGGACCGTCAACATATTCCACAGCGGCGCGCTGAGAATCGTTGAGCTGTTCAAGGAGGGTCACGGGTTCCATTTCACGAATTTCATTTGGTTGAGGATAAAGCGTTGGCGCTTACGCATATATGCCGAGGGGTCTTTGGATGAGAACTTCAAAGGATTGGGCAGCGTGGCTGCTATGAGGGCACATTGGCGGGCCGACAGGTCTTTGGCGTCGATGCCGTCAAAATTCTCCTGTGCAACGGCGCTGACACCATATATGCCTGGACCCATCTCGATGGAGTTCAGATAGACTTCCATGATGCGCTCCTTGCCCCAGATGAACTCTATCAGCACGGTGAAATACATCTCCAGTCCTTTGCGCAACCATGTGCGTCCCTGCCATAGGAATACATTCTTTGCCGTCTGCTGGCTTATGGTAGATGCGCCGTACTTCTTCTTGCCTGCCTCCTCGTTGCGTTTCATCGCTTTCTGTATGGCATCAAAGTCAAAGCCGTGATGGATAAGAAAGCGCTGGTCCTCGCTTGCCATCACTGCCTTTGGCATGTCGGGGCTCATGTCCTGCAGCGATACCCACGTGTGGTGCCAGAATGGTGACTTGCCGTGCGTGATGTTCTCTACGCTGCGTATCACCATCAGCGGCGTCACGACAACGGGCATCACCTTGTATGCCACAACAACAAGAATAGTAGAGGCAAAGAATGCCACTACTATCCCTAAAAGTATATTTCTAATCCAAGTCAACATACTCGATGATGGCGGTAGTCTGCGGGTCTCCACATCCTATCCGCACTGTCAGGTTTATTGAGCCTGTGCTGACTTAATCATTGCCTCTGAAGCATAGAGGTAAACCTCCACACGGCGGTTCTGTGTGCGTCCTGCCTCAGTGTTGTTGTCTGCTACGGGGTTAGCCTCGCCGAAGCCCTGTACGCTCTTGATGCGTGTAGCAGGTACGCTGAGGCTCTGCAGATATGATGATACAGATGAAGCACGGTCCAGAGAGAGTGCCTGGTTCTTCTGAGCGCTCTGCTCTGCTGTGGATTTCTTCCAACCCTGGTTGTCGGTATAGCCCTGAATGGCGATGTCGCAATCGGCATTGTTCTTCATTACCGTAGCGAGCTCAGCCAGCGAGTTCTTGGCAGTAGCCGAGAGGGTTGACTTACCGGTGTCAAACAGTATGCCTGAGTTGAATGTTACCTTGACGGCATCCAGACCATTAGCGTCCTTGACAGTCTCTACCTGAGCATTCTTCACAGCTTCAGCCTCCTTGCGGGTCTTGTCCATCTTCTTGCCGATGATAGCACCTGTGCCAGCGCCTACGGCAGCACCGATGACTGCTCCGAGAGCGGTATTGCCTGCAATGGCGCCAATAGCTGTGCCGAGAGCTGCTCCACCACCTGTGCCGATGATAGCACCCTGACCGGTCTTGCTCATGTTGTTCCAAGTGTTACAGCTGGCAAGGCATACACAAAAGCCCAACAGAAGGGCTACGAGTTTCATTTGTTTCATTGTCTTTCCTTTCTTGTTATAAGTTATCTATATCCGATACAATTATACAATTTGCAGTCTCCTGTTATGAACAGGTACTGTATTTCATTTGTAAAATTGACTTTGCAAAGTTACGTATTTTTTCTTAATAATACGAAATAAATGTGTGACAATTGCCTTTTTTTTGAACTTTTTTCGTATTTTTGCAGACGATTTTTGTGAAAATCATATTTACTAATGCATAAAATCATAATTACAAAACATGGAAAAAAGCGCATTGCAAATTGCCCGTGCTGCCTATCAGCCCAAGTTGCCTAAAGCACTTCGCGGAGCCCTGAAGGCGGTAGAAGGCGCCCCAACACAGTCTGTAGCAGACCAGGAAGAGGTGAAGAAACTCTTCCCTAACACTTATGGTATGCCAACATTAACCTTTGAGCCTGTCGATGGCGAGATGCAGACGGCTCAGATGAATGTCGGTGTAATCCTCTCTGGAGGTCAGGCACCTGGCGGACACAACGTCATCTCCGGCCTCTTCGACGGTATCAAGAAGCTGAACCCGGCCAACAAGCTGTACGGATTTATCCTCGGTCCTGGTGGTCTGGTAGATCATAACTATATGGAACTGACAGCTGACATCATTGATGAGTATCGCAATACCGGTGGCTTTGATATCATCGGTTCCGGACGTACGAAGCTCGAGAAGAAGGAACAGTTCGACAAGGGTCTGGAAATACTGAACCAGCTGGGCATCAA
>DEKQ01000091.1 GCA_002353975.1 Prevotellaceae bacterium UBA2718 | reverse complement strand
GAGTTCTCATTCATCATCGCCGGTCTGGGTGCCAGCCTGGGCGTATTGGATCCTATGATCTATCCTATCATCGTGGCATCCAGTGTAGTGACAACCTTCCTCACTCCTTACATCATGAAGGCGGCAATACCAAGCTATAACTTCCTCTACAACCACGTTTCAGACAGCTTCCGTGCTAAGATGGACAAGCGCGAGCAGGAGGTGATAGCAGCAGAGACGGTCACTCCATCTGACGACGACGGAGATTCATTGGCAGACAAGGCGCGTCATGCCGTGCGTCATACCTTCATAACGAAGCATCTTGTCAATCTGTTCATCAAGAACATGAGCGCACATGATGAGAAAGAGAAAAACGCTAAGTGACGACAGCCTAAAATGCCAGAGGAAGTGAAAAGTGAAGAGTGAAAAGTGAAAAATAGCCCTTCGGAGAGTAAAAGTTACGGTCTGCCAAAATGACAGCATAACTATTGCGTTCTAATAGTAGGTCTTTTACCTCCTAATAGTAGGTCTTTTACCCGGTAATAGCAGGTCTTTTACCGCCTAAAAGACCTACTATTGCAATGTCCTGATAGTCAGTATGTTTCGGCCTGCCATTTTGTCAGTCGCCAGTTTGTGTGGCAAGATAAAAAAGAGACGCACAGGAGGAAAATGCTTTTTGCTCCCGTGCGTCTCGGTTTGTAGTTTTTCAGTGGTGTAGGAAATCTATGCTATTCTTTCAGATCTTTCGGTACTTCGGGCATTGCGCCGTTTTGTGTGCAGACGTATGCGCTGACATTGACGGCAATCTTGTGTGCCTCGGGGATGCTCTTGCCGCTCAGGATGGATGCGCAGAACGAGCCGGTGAATGAGTCGCCTGCACCTACTGTGTCGGCTACGGTCACCTTCGGAGTCTCCTGGAAGGACATCTGTCCGGGCGAGAAGACGTATGAGCCGTTGGTGCCGCAGGTGAGCACGAGCATGTCGAGATTGTATTTGCCCAGGATGAGCCAGCACTTGTTCTCTATATCGAGGCCCGGATAGCCGAACATACGGCCCAGGATAACAAGCTCCTCGTCATTAATCTTGAGCACATTGCAGCGGCGCAGGCTCTCGCGTATCACCTCCTTGGAGTAGAACTGCTGCCTGAGGTTGATGTCGAAAATCTTCATGCAGTCCTTGGGGGTCTTGTCAAGGAAGCGGTGTATGTTCTCTCGCGACACGACATTGCGCTGCGCCAGCGAGCCGAAGCAGACGGCGCGTGCATGGGAGGCAATCTCTTCTATCTGTGGAGTGAAGGGGATATTGTCCCACGCCACGTTCTCCTTGATGTCGTATGTGGGTATGCCGTCGCCGGTCAGAGTGACCTGCACGGTGCCGGTGGGGTAGGGCACGTGCGGCATCAGATAGTTGAGGCTATGCTGATTGAGCGCCTCCTCGGTCTCATCGGCAAGTGTATCCTCGCCCAGGGCACTGATGGCTATGGTGTTCTCACTGCCCAGGAACTGCCCGGCATGATAGGCGAAGTTAGCCGGAGCACCACCCAGTTTCTTTCCTTCGGGGAGGCAGTCCCACAATACCTCACCCAGTCCTATTACGTATTGTTTCATAGATATGTAATTTTTTGATTGTGGTTTTTAGTTGTTAAGTTGCTTGATATAGGAGAAGAGATATATCACTCCGATTGCCATGACTGCCACGGCTCCCACCTGTCCGGCTGCATCGCTGGCCAATCCCATGAAGAGGGGGAAGATGGTGCCTCCGAAGAGACCCATGATCATCAGTCCCGACACCTCGTTCTGCTTGCCCGGCATGGCTGTGAGCGCATGGGCAAAGCACATGGAGAAGACGTTGGAGTTGCCGTAGCCCACGAGGGCAATGCCGCAATAGAGCGCCCACTGTGACTGTCCCACGGCGAGCAGCACCATTGACGCCGCCATCATGCAGACGGAGATGATGAAGAAGGTGCGCGTCTTCAGTATGCGCAGGAAATAGGAGCCAGTCAGACATCCGATGGTACGGAATATGAAATAGAGCGACGTGGCAAAGGCAGCCTCGTTGAGAGTCATGCCGAGACGCTCGATGAGCAGCTTGGGAGCAGTGGTGTTGGTACCCACATCGACGCCCACATGGCACATGATGCCGAGGAAGCTGAGCAGCACTACGGGCGTGCCGAGCAGGCGGAAACAGTCAGCGAACGATGAGGTCTTACCCTCTATGATCTCCTCATGTATGGGTGTGAACCACAGCAGCAGCGTGGCCGCGCAGCCTACTACGAAGTAGATGAGGAAGAGCACTCGCCAGTCCAGCCCGAATGTGGGTATGGCTGCCGTGGCGCCCCACATGGCCAGATAGGGTGCCATGAACGAGGCAATGGCCTTGACGAACTGTCCGAAGGTGAGCTGTGCAGCCAGGTTCTCGCCGCCTGTCACCAGGGCCATGAGCGGATTGAGCGAGGTCTGCATCAGTGCGTTGCCGATGCCGAGCAGGGAGAACGACAGCAGCATGACGGTGAAGCTGCTGCCCAGCAGCGGCATGAGCAGAGATACCACCGTGACGATGAGGGAGAGCAGCACCGTGTTCTTCTTGCCAATTCGGTTCATCAGCATGCCTGTGGGGACGCTGAAGATGAGGAACCAGAAGAAGACGAGCGACGGAAGGATGTTGGCAACAGTGTCGCTGAGTGCCAGGTCTTTCTTAACATAGTTGGAGGCTATGCCCACAAGATCCACGAAGCCCATGGCAAAGAAGCAGAGCATCAGGGGCAGGAGGTAGATGGATTTATTCTTATTAGCCATAATGTTACGATTTACAATGTACGGTTTCCCCTCCCCCTTGGGGGGAGTTGGAGGGGGTTAATGTTTGATTTCATAGATAGTAGCCTTTCCGCCCTTTACCTTTATATTATTATAGGGCTCAGCGGGGAACACGAGGTTGGTCATCGCCATCTTGCCGTCGGCATCAAATGCCTCGATGCTGCTGCGGTCTATGAAGATGCGCAGCTGGCGGATGGCTCCGTATGTGGGGCTGACGGTCTCGGCTGCGAAGGCCTCGCTGAAGGAGGCATAGCTGCGCGTGCGGTCCATTGAGAAGGTCTGCTTCTGTGCATCATAGCGCATCACTACCTGTTCGCCGATGCTGTTGGAGAGGATAATCTCCGTTGAACCCTTCACGTCAACCACCAGTTCGCAGGCCTGCGACAGCTTCTTCGTCTGCTTTCCGCGCAGGGCCAGCACCTCCTTTGACGGGGTGACGCTGCAGTATGTCTGGCCGTTGTACTCAAAGAGTCCCAGGTCGCGGGGCAGGGAGTTGGCAGAGCGGAACTGCTTAGTGGGCACCTGGTTGGCATACTGCCAGTTTGACATCCATGCTAAGGCTATCTTTCTTCCATCGGGAGCATTGTCAAAGGTGACGGTGGCATAGTGGTCTTTGCCGTAGTCCATCCAGCGCGTGTCCTTATGCTCGCACTGGAAGTGGTGGCCGTCAAAGTCGCCAATGAAGTACTGCGTTGCGGAGCCTCCGTAAGGGCCGCCGGGGTTGATGTTGCAGATGAGCATCCACTTCTGCTTGTCGGTGCCGCGAACAGGCATCTTTATCAGGTCCGGACACTCCCATACACCGTCGTGACAGCCCAGCTCCTTGCCGAAAGAGCTCTCGTACTGCCACTCCTTCAGGTCCTTGGAAGAGTAGATACGCATCTCCTGACCCACTGCCAGGATGAGGTTCCACTTCTGTATGTCGGGGTTCCAGAACGCCTTGGGGTCGCGGAAATCCTCCTCCGTGCTCACCAGCACGGGGTTGCCGCTGTACTTCTCAAACGTCATGCCGTTGTCCTTTGAGATGGCCATGGACTGCACCTGGCTGCTGCCGGCTGATGTATAGAAGGCCACAACCTGATTGTTCTTCTTGTCAACCACGCACGAGCCGCTGAAGACGGAGCCCAGCGCGTCGGGCTCAATGGCCGTGGGCTGCGCCTCCCAGTGTATGAGGTCCCTTGACGTGGAGTGGCCCCACGTCATGTTTTCCCACATGGAGCCGTAGGGGTTCCACTGATAGTAGAGGTGATAGACACCGTCCTTGTAGAACATACCGTTCGGGTCGTTCATCCATCCGTAGGCGGGAGTATGGTGATACAGCGGGCGATACTTCTCGCGGTTCTTGGTGTCAAAGCTGTTGCTCTGCTTCATCTCGCGCCAGCAGAGGAAGTCCTTCATGGCTCCCGTGAACCTGCGGTCGCCGTAGAAGTTGATGTCAAGCAGCAGGTCGGTGTTGCCATAGCGCTGAATGTCGAGCGGCACGTAGTAATCTACCTGGTCCACCGCCAGCCTCACATTGAGCGTCTGCACCTGCTGGCCGTCCTTTATCACGCGGATATTGGCGTTGTCCTCACGCTCCTGGACAGGCAGCAGCAGATACTTATCCTTCACCACCACACGCTGCAGGGCGTGGCTCTTGCCTAAAACCTGGGGCTTGTCCTGTGCCGATGCCCCCATCAGGGACACCAGCACGGTTATTATAGTCAATACAAGTCTTTTCATCACTTTCAGTTGTTAATGCGTTCAATACGTGAAATTCGTGACTCGATTAAATCGACATCAGGTATTCAATGCTGTTCTTGGCCAGCTTCA
>DEKQ01000099.1:11782-11983 GCA_002353975.1 Prevotellaceae bacterium UBA2718 | reverse complement strand
TGGCGCAGGAAAAGAAGAATGTGCATGGCGGATTGGCCGAACTGATAGACAAGGAAGCACCGAAACGCCACACGCAGATTACCCCGCCAGGCTCTGTGTCAGCACGCAATATGGAGCGCCGATGCACGGGATGCCAGTTGTGCATCTCGGAATGTCCGAATGGCGTGTTGCGCCCAAGCACGGATTTGCTTCACTTCATGC
>DEKQ01000099.1:4501-11714 GCA_002353975.1 Prevotellaceae bacterium UBA2718 | reverse complement strand
GCCATCAAGCCCATCAGCCTGGAGCAGAAGGCATCCACGCAGATAGGCCACGCGGTGTGGGTAAAGAAGAACTGTGTCATCCTCACGGACGGCGTGGAATGCGGAAACTGCGCGCGTCATTGTCCGGTGCAGGCAATAGAAATGGTGCCCTTAGACCCGGATAACGATGAGAGTCCATACGTGCCAGCTGTTGACGAGACACGATGCATAGGATGTGGCGCATGTGAGAACCTGTGTCCTGCACGCCCGTTCTCCGCTATCTATGTGGAGGGACATGAGGTGCATAAAGAGATGTAACAAACAAGTTTCCCCATTAAACCCATTATCCCCATTAAACCCCATCAGAAAAGAACAACAAGAGCATGGATAAGAGCAGACGACAATTTATAAAGATGCTGGGCGGCGGTGCTGTAGGCGTTGCCGCAATGATGGCCGGATGCAAGCATGATATGCATAATAGCGATATACCCGATGGGGGAGGCAGTCAGACAGAGCCTCCAGTGGGTAAGATGACATATCGCGAAGATCCCAAGACGCACGACAAGATATCGCTACTGGGTTATGGCATGATGCGCTTGCCTACTGTAGATGGTGACGCAGCACGTGAGAGCAAGGCGGAGATAGACCAGGAGATGGTGAACCGCCTTGTGGATTACGCCATAGAGCACGGAGTAAACTATTTCGACACGTCCCCTGGCTACTGTCAAGGGATGTCGGAACATTCCACAGGCATTGCGCTGCACCGGCACAAACGGTCGGAATACTTCATCGCCACGAAGCTCTCTAACTTTAACGAAGAAACCTGGGGACGTGAGGAGAGCATTGAAATGTATCACAACTCATTCAAGGAGCTGCAGGTGGACTACATCGACTACTACCTGCTGCACGGTATCGGAATGGGAGGAATGGACAACCTGCACGGACGGTATTTGGACAATGGGATACTGGACTTCCTGCTTGAAGAGCGCGAAGCGGGGCGCATACGCAATCTGGGATTCTCATATCACGGCGACATCGCAGTATTTGACTATCTCCTGTCCTTACATAACAGGTATAAATGGGACTTTGTGCAGATAGAACTGAACTATCTGGATTGGGATTATGCCAATGAGATCAACGACCGCAATACAGATGCCCGTTATCTGTATGCAGAATTGCAGAAGCGCAACATCCCGGCAGTTATAATGGAACCGCTGCTCGGAGGGCGTCTGGCTAACCTGCCCGGGTACTTGGTAAAGGAGCTAAAGACGCGCGATGCCGAACACAGCATTGCCTCATGGGCTTTTAGATATGCAGGTACGCCGAAAGGAGTGCTGACTGTTCTCTCGGGTATGACATACATGGAGCACCTGAAGGACAATCTGCTTTCCTATTGTCCACTCAAGCCCCTGACGGCTGAGGAGATGCAATATCTGCAAAAGGACATAGCGGAGCAAATAGTAGGTGTAGAGGCTGTACCCTGTAATGACTGCAAGTACTGCATGCCGTGCCCTTACGGAATAGACATTCCAGGCATCTTCGTACACTACAACAAGTGCAGGAACGAAGGTACCCTACCCCGTCAGGCGAAGATGGATGAGACATACAGGAGGCTGCGCCGTCAGTACCTGATCGGACTTGACCGCGCCGTGCCCCGTATGCGTCAGGCGGACCACTGCATAGGATGCGGCCATTGCGAGCCACTCTGCCCGCAGAATATCCGCATAGTACGCGAGATGGCAAAGATAAGCAGCTATGTGGAAGGGCTGAGAGCGACGCGCGAAATGTGATGCGTGACGCATTTATACAGAGGAACAGAAGAAGTAATCAGCGCTATATGACGCTTTCATAACAAATAGACAACAATATGGAACAGCAATTGGATTTTATCCTTCGTATTCTAATAGCATGTCTGCTGGGCGGCGTGATAGGTCTGGAACGTGAATACCGTGAGAAGGCCGTTGGCTTCCGCACGCACTTCCTGGTGTCGTTAGGTTCGGCACTGTTTATGATTATATCGGCATACGGCTTTGAGGGCGTACTGTCAGAAGACTTCCAATCGCCTATACGACTTGACGTATCGCGCATTGCGGCGCAGGTAGTGACGGGTATCGGCTTTATCGGCGCAGGAACTATCATATTTCAAAAGAATACAGTCCGAGGTCTGACTACTGCCGCAGGTGTGTGGGTTACTGCTGCCATCGGTATGGCTTGCGGCGGAGGAATGTTTCTATTGGCTACCGTCTCTACTGCAATGGTACTTATAGGCCTTGAGGCGTTTAATTTTTTCCTTCACCGCTTTGACGCAAGGAGGAACATGAAACAGAATGAGAATTTAGCCTCCGCAGATTCGCTACCAAAAGAAGGGGAAAGTGATACATAATACAAGGATACCCAATTTCTTAGAATGGGTATCCTATTGAGAAGTTAAGACACTGGGCATCCTTGAAGTTCGGGATATTGAAGAAGCCTGAATGAGAGGTTTTATAGGGCACGTGAAGTCCTATGCCCCAATCAAGTCTTAGCACAAAGTAATCAAGGTCATATCTTATTCCGATGCCGGTATTGACTGCTATATCTCGCTTGACGGTATTGACATCAAAGCTTTGTTTATATTCCTCACGTATATCGTGTTTGAGATACCAGATGTTTCCTGCGTCAAGGAATACGGCTCCGTAGAGTGATCCGAATAGCCTTGGTCTGTATTCAAGGTTTACGACAAGCTTGAGGTCACCTCCTCCGAAGAGATACGCAAGTTGTCTGTCAGTGTTGTGATTGTCTCCAGGTCCGATGGAGCGTTGGGTGAATGCACGCAGATCGTTGTGCCCACTGATGTATAGAAGTTCTGAGAATGGGCCGCTATTATCATTGCCATAAGCTCCCATTATGCCGCCGTAGAAGTGGAATACGAATGCATCGTGGCTGCCGATCTTCCATGTCTTACGTATGTCTGCCTCCAGCTTCACAAACTGTGAGAATGGAGTTCCTAAGATTTTCTTGCCTCTGTCGCCCCACGCATGGTGAGTAAATGCTGTAGAAAGTAAGTTTGTTATCGCTCCTGCCTGCGTCACCGTAGCGGTGAAGTATAGCGACGAGGTACGTGGTGTAGCATAGATGTATGTATAGCGCATACGTGGTATCAGCTCGTCCTGAAGCGCTATGATGCCAATGGCAGTCTTAGACATCTTCTCCTCATATTCGGCTGTCTTGTTTGTCGTACGTCCGTATGCCAGCATCAGTGGCGAGAACTTGTGTATGGATGATGCTGTGGGCTGGAATACATACGCATATTCTGCTGACAGGAGAATACGGTTGAAGAAACCAGCACGTCGTGTGAGTGTGGCGTTAACATCAATGAGTGTAGATGGTGTAGTGTACCAACGGCGGCGCTTGGTTATAAACTTTGGCACGATGAGTCGTGGGAAGTCTATCGAAGTTCCCAGGGAGAAGTCATAGCTATTGCCCATAGAGGCCTGACCTCCTAACTGAAATTCGTAATTGGCACCCGCGTTGATGCTGAATTTCTCACCACCGCGGAAGGCGTTGCGCTTAGTGAGCGAGATGCTGACTCCAGGTCCCACTCGGCGTGATGTCTTTCCTATTACATCTGCCTGGAAGGTAAGGTCGTATGGTTTGTCAAGCACGGTGTTTATGGTCATATCAAGCACACCGGTACTATCTGCATCCTGACGCGGGGTGAATGATATATCAACGGATGAGAATACGTCCTTGGAGGCAAGTCTGTTGAGCGACTCCTCATAGGCCTCTTGTGAGAACAGCATGCCTGGTCTCAGGCGTGTATCAGACAATACGATACGGGGACGTATGGGTGGTTTTGCCCCATTGAACTTTATCTTCAGGAAGCGATGCTGCAGGCTGTCAGTCAGCGTTTCCATGAACTGTCGCCTTATCTGCACCGTAGTGCTACCTATCTTCCACTGTTTCTCTGCCTCTGGCGGCAATGAGTCAGCCTGCCATACACGCAGCTGCACCTTGCCCGGCACCATAAGGGTATCGGCAAGAAATACTATATTGGACGGCTGATAGTAATAGTATCCGTTGTCACGTTTCTTCTTATATATACGCTGTCGCTCCTCCTCAAGTGAGGATATGGAGAACGGTTGACCCTTGGTAAGTGGCCGTTCTGAGTATGCTTTCAGCTCGGGGCTATAGCTGACGCTGTCAAGTGGGTACAGAGAACCGAAGTTTACATGATACTGTATCTTTGCCGTTCGTGGCTTCAACACGCTGTCTGTCTTGGTGGTCTGTGGTTTTCCTTCAATGACATCGTATGTCACATCCCCATGAAAGAATCCGTTGTTTTGCAGCACAGTCTTGGCTACAGATGCCCGCAGGGCCGGATTTACATTCTGCATCAGCACGGGTGCCTTGCCAAAGGATGATGTGAGCCATTTGGCAAATGCTCCTGAACGATGTGAGTATGCATTCCATATCCATAGTCCGTATGGGAACGGCGTGCGATAGTATGAAGAACCGAACAGGGCACCATTGGGAGCAGTTGCCAGTGCTGCCTCCACCTCTGCCTTCGTATCGGTGATATGACCGGAGATTTCTTCTGCATCGGCAGTGTTGGAGGGAGTGGCATAGTCTATCTTCTTCAGTCCAGTGAAGAGTTGCTCATCCTCTTCCAGATGCGATACAGATGAGCATGAGGACAGTGCAATGAGCACACATGATAGTATTATGGTGATTAGTTTATTCATGGACGGATATAGGTGCAGAGTCTTGTTTATTGCCCGAGAGAGTGTCAAGTGTCTGAGGCGCAGCAGCAGGTGTTGCCGCAGCCGAGCCACTCTTTCTTCCTTGTGGGGACTGTATGTTAGTTGGCCGAGCTACCGTAGCGGGTTTGACGAATAGTTCTTTGAGCGTCTGAGCCTTCTTCTTCCACATGTATCCTGCTCCGAAACGGCCTACATATCCCTCCAGATAGTCGTAAACGGAGCGTTTATAGAACATTGTGACATAGCTGTTGGCAGTTTCTGACAGGCGGTACTGCACGTCCACATTGTCGAAAAATGATTTATTCTGCCCCGATACATCTGGTCCCGTAGATATTTTTCCTCCTATAGAGATATTCAGCCTGTTGTTCCAGAAGCGTTTAGCAAACTTAAACGTGTAGTCGGTGTGCATTGTTCCGTCCATCTCCGTGGCGTTATCCATGCCGAATGAGAGGTCAACGGTTCTTAGTGCAGAGCCTGCAATGTTGGATATCTCAGCCTGCAGGAAATTGCTTAGCGCAGAGTTCATTGAGAAATTTCCCGTGTCTCCGTCTGCCAGATACATGCCTGTGGTCAGCATCGTGACTGCCACTTTGCCTCTTTCCTCTGCTGACATCATCTTCAGCTCGTCTCCTATAGTCTGATTCTCGGGTGCGTTGATGATGAATTCCAATCCCATATCGTTGAGTGTCTTGCTCAGCACCACTCCCGTCTTGAACGTACATATCTGGCTTACTCCGTCAAGCATCACAGATGCCCGCATGTCCTCAGTGGCAGTGATGTTGAGCCGTGGGTTCGTTATATCGCCCATGAACTCCACATAGCTTTCCGGAGCGATGGTAAATGTCTTCAACGGTATTATAGGCAGGGAGTACTTCATCTCGCCTTCGCTGATGGTAAAGCGTCCCATCATATTGCTCTCGCCGTTGTCATACCGCAGCCGCAGGTCTCCACTTCCGGTGAAGTCAAGGTAGTTCTTATGGTCAGGTGTTATCCAACACTTTATGTGCGCTCCTTCCCTGACACTGATTGTCATGTCGGCTGTGAGGTTATCATCGGCGGGACGCTTCACTACAATAGGTTCCTCGGATGAGAAGTCGGTAAATGTAACAAGCTCCTTGAGGCGATTGTCTGCCGTGAGAGGCGAGTCCTTAAGTATGTAGAACAGGTTTGTGGAGGGTAGCAAGTCAAGACGTCCGCGGACATTGAGTTTGTCCAACTCACCATTGATGTTACAGAAAAGATTAATGTATGCCTTGCCGTAGGCCTCTGAGTATTTTGTCTCCTTAGCATCCACGAGCAGGAAATTCCTTGCTGTGGCGCGTAGTGCCAGCTTCAGATGGTCTGTATCAGCAAAATTGATGTTGCCATTGACAGTCAATGGACTTTTATCTGAAGCATAGAACTTAACATTGTCGAGAGTCAACTGCGAGTCCTGCACCTGTATCTTCTCATTGTCCATACGCAGGGTTATGCCGTAAGGCAGGCTGTAGAGGGTGCAACTGTCTAATGCCATCTCTCCGTTTACAAGAGGTTTCTCTGATGTTCCGTGCACGGACAGGACTCCATTGGCAAAGCCTGAAAGGCCTACAATCTGTTGTGGTATAAAGCCGTTGATAATCTCCAGTGGCAAGCGTGACAGCGAAAGGTCCGCGTCGATGTTCTTGTTCTGGAAGTTATAAGAGCCGTTGAGTGTTCCGATATGCCGTCCGTCAAGACTTATCTCGGCATCCACGACGTGTGTGCCGTCATCCTTTGGTATGTAAACGACCTCGGCTCCTACATTTCCTATCGGGCTGTCCTCATAACTCATGCTCTGCACTTCCATGTCCGTAGAAATGGCAAAGCTCCTGTCCTCCTCTTGCACGAAGTGGAAATCTCCGTTCATCATGCCCGCTATATTAGGAGCGTACGGTATGGAACGGGCTACGCGGCCTATATCGAAATGGCTGAGTGACAGCGTGAGGTTCTGACGTTGGCTTTCGTCATACCCTTCATCGTCGGGCCTGACGCTATAGATTAAGATGTCTGTACCGTCGTTGGCCTTGAGGTTTACGTGTGCCGCCACACGGTTCCCCTTTGTGAGGTTCACATAATTATCATCATTAATACTGAACTCCTGATAACCTATTATGGGGTTCTGCGGTGTAAGACGCAGACTCAGTATATTGTCTGACACGGTAGCCTCAGCACCGAGTTTCAGTCCTATCCGCTTCCGGGCATCATAGATACACGTATTCAACGACAATCCATGTTCCAGCAATGAGCCGTCAAAATAGGCATCAAAGGCATACTGACCTGACAGGTTCTTCTTGTTTTCATCATCCAATCCATTCCGTATGTTACCCCTGTAATTGATGCTCAACGGGTCGTTGTCACTCTCCACAATAAAATTTACATTATCTGCATGATAGCCCTTGGCAGTCAGAGAGTCAACATCTATCTCTGCATCTATGCCGTCTTCGCGTGACGTTCTCATGTCAACGCGCAGAGCA
>DEKQ01000099.1:3683-4491 GCA_002353975.1 Prevotellaceae bacterium UBA2718 | reverse complement strand
CATCAAAGTGCACATCATCGTATGCCAGAATCCTCGAGAGCGGGTTTTCCTTGCCCATATTGAGTGACAGCGACATCCTGGGCAGCACTTTCCGCAGTTCCTCCTGGTTGATAGTATTCTCCCTGATGTGTTTCTTTATCACTTTGCTGATACGATCCGTACATCCGAGAAGCCATTTATACCCTCCCTGAGCATTGAGATTGCAATACATGTCACCGCAATTCGCCTTTAATGCCGTAGTGTCTCGGCGCGTCAGGAGGTCTATTTCCATATCATCCAGGGTGTATGTGCCTGCCGAATCTGCGATATTGACATCTTTCACGACACCTGTCACGCTATAGAACTGGTCAAGGTCTGTCTGCATATTGATGTCCCCATTGAAAGCCATCCTCAGTGGCACATCCACTGCTCCCAGCTTGTGCAGGTCAAGTGACTTCAACTTCGTATTCACAGTACCCCTCACAATACGTCCTGTCATACTGGCATCCAGATCTATATCGCCGTTGACCAGAGGTCCGTTGACATTAATATCAGTGTTGGCACGCCCGCCATCATAGCCTAACGTACCGTTGACAATGCCTATATTATACCCCTTCAGGAAATGATTCACATTAAAATTCGACAGTCTGGCATTGACCTTTGACTGTTTCGGATTGCGCATATTATACCTGCCCTTGGCATTCACCGTTCCCCCACCCTCTTTCAGCAGGGCGCTGAAGGCATAGTCTGCGCCTTGAATGTCAAGGTCGCACGAGGCATTGAAGGCCGGAATCTTTATGGTATTAGCGGTGCTCTTGTCAAGCATATC
>DEKQ01000099.1:3220-3586 GCA_002353975.1 Prevotellaceae bacterium UBA2718 | reverse complement strand
CCCAAGTGATTCCAATCCTGTTGCCGAGCCGGACAGGTTAAGACCTATCACTCCGGGGGCATTTACGGCGAGCGCTGGTATGAGGAGGCTGATTCCTCCCTTGGCACCATTGCCTTGTGTCGCAGGTGTATGCTGCGCGGTAACAGAGCCTTTTATCTGTACGGGGAAGATGGAAGTCGGCAGTTCAGATAGCGGTGACGCCACCTTGGCTATGCTTAGGCCCGCTTCTATATCCTTACGGCTCAGCGACGCATCAACGGTAGCATTGAGTGCCCCGGCTACGCTGTCAGCAAAGGCATTCTGGTCCATAGCCAGCTTTGCATAGAGTGTGCTGGCAGGAGTGCGCAGCGTGCCATCGACAGACAG
>DEKQ01000099.1:1560-3188 GCA_002353975.1 Prevotellaceae bacterium UBA2718 | reverse complement strand
ACCCGCCGCTCTTTTAGTGTGCATTGCCTTATGCCGACATTCATTTTGCCGTCCTGCCTCATATCAAATGCCAATCTGGCGTTTAGGCTGCCCGCATCAATCTCCATGCTGTCATTGAGCCACAGGTCAACGCGGCTGTCGGCAATGCTGATGTCTTTTATTCCTATTGCCCAGGGTTCGCTCTTTGTCGTGTCCTCGGGAACGCTGTCACGCAGGGCTACCAGCAGGTCACAGTGGTCCAACGTGGCGGTGGGAATGAGCACATTCCTGCCATTCAGACTCACCTCCGCCACTGCCCCAGCCGGTGGCGGTATCAAGTGTTTCGGGTTGTCTATGGTCAGTCTGCCCACAGTACCACGGATATAGACGGCATCAATGAAGTTTGACGTGTTCACCTTAGCCCCCAAAAGCTCCACGGCATTGAGCACTATGTCCCCGTCTATCAGCGGCCTGAACCTCACATCACACACCACACACTGAGCATATACCAGCGTATCTCTGCGCATCATGACCGAGTCCATGCCGACACATTTCACGCCCTCAAGGCTCACATTGAGAGGGAATGACAGCCCCACACGGTCTATGTAAACCTCCATCCCCGTTTTCTCTGATGCAATCTCACACGCCTTATGTACCACCCAGTTCTGTATCGGAGGGTAGTACAGCGCTGCCACTGCCATTATGAAAAGCATAATGGGCAGCAGGACAATAACAGCTATGATGCGTAGCGCATGCTTCATGCCTGCGCAAAGGTACGATTAAGTTTTGAGGTATGCAAGAGAAAAGATTGTTTTTTCTTTTGCATATCCATGAAGTAGTTCCTTCGGCAAAGCCAAAGGTGCTACTTTTTTTTGTATTTTCGCATAAAAAGTTCCTTTTTCTTGTTCATATAAAAAAAAACGCGTACCTTTGCACGACATTTTTCATATTTATATAATAAGGTATATGGCAGACAGATTATTCATCTTTGATACCACGCTTCGCGACGGAGAACAGGTACCCGGTTGCCAGCTTAACACAATCGAGAAGATTCAGGTAGCAAAACAGTTGGAGCAATTGGGCGTTGATGTCATTGAGGCAGGTTTCCCCATCAGTTCCCCTGGTGATTTCAATTCAGTTATAGAAATTTCAAAAGCCGTTACATGGCCTACCATCTGTGCCCTAACACGCGCTGTGGAGAAGGATATAGACTGTGCTTTTGAGGCACTGAAATATGCTAAGCACAAGCGCATTCACACAGGTATAGGCACTTCACCCACACACATCAAGTATAAATTCAACTCCACACCTGACGAGATACTGGAGCGTGCCGTTGCGGCAGTAAAGTACGCTAAGAAGTACGTTGAGGACGTAGAGTTCTACGCTGAGGATGCGGGCCGCACGGACAACGAGTATCTTGCACGCGTCATCGACGCCGTGACAAAGGCCGGTGCCACCGTGTGCAACATTCCGGACACCACCGGTTTCCGCACTCCATACGAGTATGGCGAGAAGATTAAGTACCTATACGAGCACGTTGATGCCTTTGCCGCAGGCAAGTCCATCCTCTCCACCCACTGTCACAACGACCTGGGCATGGCTACGGCCAACACCTGTGCAGGCATTCTGAACGGTGCACGTCAGGCCGA
>DEKQ01000099.1:0-1487 GCA_002353975.1 Prevotellaceae bacterium UBA2718 | reverse complement strand
AACGGTATCGGTGAGCGTGCCGGTAACACTTCGCTCGAAGAGATTACGATGATCTTCAAGACCCACCCCGATCTTGGCATAGAGACCAACATCAACACTCAGAAGATATGGCCGACAAGCCGCATGGTGAGCACGCTGATGAATATGCCTGTGCAGCCTAACAAGGCCATTGTGGGCAAGAATGCCTTTGCACACTCATCAGGCATACACCAGGACGGTGTCTTGAAGGATGCATCCACATACGAGATTATGGATCCGAAGGAGGTGGGCATTGATGACAACGCTATTGTGCTGACAGCACGCTCAGGACGCGCTGCGCTGAAGCATCGCCTCTCTATTCTCGGCATTGAGATGAAGTCACAGGAGCAGCTGGACACTCTGTACCAGAAGTTCCTCGAGATGGCCGACAAGAAGAAGCAGCTGGGCGATGACGACCTCCTCGTACTTGCAGGAGTATCAGATACATCTGAGCATCTCGTGAAGATGGAGTCCCTGCAGGTTACGTCAGGTAAGGGCGTGACACCTATAGCCGCCATAAAGCTGCGCATAGCCAACGAGGTATTTGAGGCTGCCGCAACGGGTAACGGTCCTGTTGACGCTTCCATCAAGGCCCTGAAGCAAATCATACACCGCCAGATGGAGCTGAAGGAACTGACCATTCAGGCCATCAACAAGGGCAGCGACGACCTGTGTAAGGTACACGTGCAGGTGGAGCACGAGGGTACGGTCTATTACGGATTCGGCTCTAACACCGACATCGTCACCGCTACAGTGGAGGCTTACATCGATTGCATCAACAAGTTTAAGGTCGCAAAACTGTAATTATAATCTTCAACTCTCCGCCCTGCCCATTGGGATGCTTTAACGGCGAAGCGGAGAAAGAATTTTCATTTTCCAATTATTAATTCTCCATTATTAATGAATACTTTATTCGACAAAATATGGGACTCTCACGTCGTGCAGAATGTGCAGGACGGTCCCACACAGTTATACATAGACCGTCTCTATGCGCACGAGGTAACCAGCCCGCAGGCTTTTGACACTCTGCGCGACAAGGGACTGAAGGTTTTCCGCCCCGACCACGTCATCGCCATGCCCGACCATAACACTCCGTCCGATCAGCAGGAGCGCATCGACGACCCAATAGGAAAGAAGCAGGTGGAGACGCTGAAGGCAAACTGCGAAGAGTTTGGCATCAAGCACTTCACCATGGGCACCAAGGACAACGGCATCATCCATGTGGTAGGCCCGGAGAAAGGCCTCTCCCTGCCTGGCATGACCATCGTCTGCGGCGACTCCCACACCTCCACTCACGGAGCCGTGGGAGCATTGGCTATGGGTATCGGCACGTCTGAGGTGGCTCAGGTATTGGCTTCCGAGACTATTCTGCAGTCCAAGCCAAAGTCTATGCGTATCAACATCGAAGGCGAATTGCAGCCTGGCGTTACCGCCAAGGATGTGGCTCTCTACATCATGGCTCAGATGAC
>DEKQ01000162.1:5029-10421 GCA_002353975.1 Prevotellaceae bacterium UBA2718 | reverse complement strand
GGACTCTGCCGTCCGTTCATCGCCGTGTCGCCCACTTGGGATAAGGACAATCGCTCGAAAGACTGGGGCGAGAGCACACGCGAGGCGGCGGTATTCTCGCAAGAGTACGTGAACGACCTCATCCCTGCCGTTGAGACACGCTACAGTACTTACTTGGAGTCACCCAGCGAGGCTGGCATTCTTGCTTCACGCAACCATCGCGCCATCGGTGGGTTCTCGTTGGGCAGCATTACCACTTGGTATGTCTTCGAGCAGGCTTTTGCCTACAGCCGTATGTATCTGCCCATGAGCGGTGACAACTGGAGCCAAGGCATGTATGGCGGAGCGTATTACCCCGATGCTACGGCAAAGTTCCTGGCAGACCTCGTGAATGCCTCACCTTATAAGAACGACTTCTACGTGTGGTATGCCGTGGGCACCGAGGACGTGCGCATCGACCAGACCCACAATCAGGCACTGGCTATGGCAAAACTCACAGACACGTTCAACCCGACGAACTTCTCCTACCACATGAAGGAAGGCGGTCACCACGACTTCAACGCCGTCTGGGAGTTCTGCTATCATGCCTTGCAGTTCTTCTTTCCACCCACAAACACTGAGACCATGACGAATTATTACACCCGCCAGACCCGCATCAGCGACGTGATGAACGACCCGGCTTTCGGCGACTACGGCCGGATGATATTTCCTGTGAATACGGGCTATTGGAGCGGTACGACGCTGGAACAACTCAACCTGACCTGGTACAACTACATCGACCCCGACAAGACAGTGGAGGTGTGCAACTATCTCCGCAACCATGCCAACGACTGTTTCATAGACATCTACACTGAGGAAGAAAAGCAAACTAATCCGGATTTGCGCAACACTGGGTTGTTCTTCTTCCAAGGCAACAGCAATGCCCCTTTCGCCATCTGCAACGCAGGTGGTGGCTTCTCCTACGTGGGAGCCATGCACGACTCATTCCCCCATGCCCTCGAACTCTCGAAGCAGGGCTACAATGCCTTTGCGCTCATCTATCGTCCCAGCTATGCCTACGAGGACTTGGCCCGTGCCATCACCTACATCTGTGACCATGCCAATGAGTTTGGTGTCAATCCTACAGGCTACTCGCTCTGGGGTGGCTCTGCTGGCGCACGGATGGCAGCGACGCTGGGCAACAGTGCCAACCTGCGCTCATTGACAGGTCGCACTGACATTCCCCAAGCCTCGGCAGTCATCATGCAATATACGGGTTACACCACCGTCTCACAATATGACGGTCCCACCTACGCCTGTTGCGGCACAAACGACGGCATAGCCTCATGGCGCACCATGCAGAGCCGTCTTGAAAGTCTCTCAGCCCTCGGCATCCCTACTGAGTTCCACTCGTACAATGGTCTGCCCCACGGCTTCGGCCTCGGCACCGGCACTGTCGCCGAAGGCTGGCTCCAAGATGCCGTCCACTTCTGGCTACAACAGTCGAGCGCTACTGCCATCCATTCAGCAAAAGCCAACAAAGAACAACAAAACTCCATCTACTCCCTCAACGGCACTCGTCGCAATGCGATTCAAAAGGGAATCAACATTGTGGGTGGTAAAACCATATTAAAATAATGACTTATGAATAGTATTTGTTTTTTAGCGATTGTCTTTGTCACAACCTTACTGACGGCTTGTTCCAGTGATGATGACACTATTGATCCAGTAAAAGATGCCAGCGGAAAGACACTTGTCGTGTATTTTTCAAAGACAGTTCCAGATGGTGTCGATGCCACGACTGGAACCACGAACGTATTTGCTTACAATGGTCGACAATTGGGCGCAACTCAATGGGTGGCCCAACAAATCGCAGACCGAACGGATGCCGACATGCATCGCATCACTGTTGCAGACGATTACTATCCTGTCACCTACAACGAATTGGCCGACTTTGCCCGTAAAGAGAAAGAAGCTGGCACTCATCCCAAACTAACATCCAGTTTGACCAACCTCAGTGAGTACAAAAACGTATTCATCGGCCTGCCAGTCTGGTGGTACACTGTTCCGATGCCAATTTACAGTTTTCTTGATACACACGACCTGAGTGGAAAGAACCTCATGGTGTTCACTACGCACGAAGGCTGCGGACTGGCTGATGCCATCAGTGTCATCCGTACTGAGGAACCAGACGCAATCGTTAACAGCAGTGGTTTCAATACCCGTGGGAATCAAGCGGGAAATCAGGCGGATAATATAGTCGAATGGTTGAATGAATTAGGTTTTTGAGAAACATATTAAAACTGGTAGTATATGAAAAGAACGATTTTGAGCATCGCAATGATGGCCGTTGCCACTGCGATGATGGCGCAAGCCAACGTGTATTTCACCAAAGAAATTTCTGCCGAATCGTTGCAGAAAGTCTATGAGGCTCTGGGGGTCCCAGCAACAGGGCGCGTGGCAGTGAAAATCAGTACAGGCGAGTCGTCAAATTCCAACCAACTCAGACCTGCACTGATTCAGGCTTTTGTGAACGGAGTGGACGGAACACTTGTGGAGTGCAACACCACATATTCTGGCAGCCGCAGCACCACCGCGAACCACCGTAATCAGATTCGCCAGCGTGGTTACACCGTGGCAGGCGGCTTCAAGTACGAACTCGACCTGATGGATTCTGATGGGGCCGACTCAGCGGCAGGCGAACTGGAATTACCGATGTCGGCAGACAATATGAACGGCGTGACACCCCATTTCCCCAATGCCGTAGTGGGTGCTCACATGGCCAACTACGACTTTATGATTAACCTCGCTCACTTCAAGGGCCATAAGATGGGTGGATTCGGAGGTGTCCTGAAGAACCAAAGCATCGGCATGTCTGCCCGTCGTGGCAAGGCTCTCATTCACTCGGCTGGTCGTAACACGGTCAGCGAACAATGGATGCGATACGCCGACGATCAAGACGGTTTCTTGGAGTCGATGGCTGAGGTTGCCAACGCCATCCATCAGTATTTCCATCAGGAGGGAAAGAACATTATCTACATCGATGTAATGAACAACATCAGCGTGGATTGCGACTGCAACGGACGCCCAGCTTCGCCTCAAATGAAGGATGTAGGCATCCTTGCAAGTACTGATCCAGTAGCCCTCGACCAGGCTTGTCTCGACTTCGTCAATCTCCCCTCCACGGCAGGTGACAACCATCAGCCCCTGCTCAACCGCATCCGTCAGCAGCATGGCACCCATATCATCGAACATGCAGAAAAGGTAGGTCTGGGGTCACCTTCCTACACGCTGGTCAATCTTGACGAAGCTGATGCCATCGTGCCTCTCACAGCCCCCGAGCGCCTGCGCTACAACGTGTTCACCGTTGATGGCCGGTCTGTGCTCAGTAATGCCAAGAGTCTGGACAGACTGGCAAAGGGCTTGTATATCGTAAACGGGAAAAAGCAATATATAAAATAATGTTATATGAAAAAGGTAATAACAATCGCAGCGATGATGCTGCTGTCCGTGATGGGACTGAATGCCTGCACGGGCTCAAAGAAAGAGGCTAAAGTCAATGAGAGTGAAACGACAAAGAAAGGAACAATCGACATGACAGGAAAGAAAGTACTGGTTGCCTACTTCTCATGGAGCGGCAACACACGCGAGGCGGCACAGTACATCGCCCAGAAGACAGGTGCCGACAAGTTTGAAATCATCCGCGAAAAGGCGTACCCCACGGAGTACACGCCCTGCACTGAGGATGCCAAGGCCGAGAAGGAGGCTGGCGAGCGTCCTGCCATCAAAGGCAGGGTGGAGAATATGGCACAATATGATGTGGTGTTCGTATGCGTCCCCGTGTGGTGGTACACAGCTCCGATGCCCGTATTCACGTTCTTGGAGCAGTACGACTTAAAGGACAAGACAGTCATCCCGTTCTGCACAGCCTACAGTGGTCCGTCATCGACATTGCGTGACATTGTGAGTGCCACGCCCCAAAGCAACCATTTGGACGGAATCTGCATCGTGACGAAGGAAATGGGCGGCAAGAATATGGAACAGAAACACTCGAAGATTGACAAATGGCTCACTGAAATTGGATTCTAAGCGTATGAAAAAGAAGTTGATTTTAGGGGCTGTGATGCTGCTGGGGCTGGCGGCTTGCAGTGAACAGAAGCAAACATCCATGGAAAGTGTAACAAAAGAGCAGATATCGTTCCCCATCGGTGAGCGGATAGACAATCCCGCATTTACGGGCGAGGCTTATCTGAAACCGTTAATTAACGTCGATTCTGTGTTTAACTTCCCGCAGACGAATGTTGTAACGTTCGGGCCGGGGGCACACAGCAGTTGGCATAGGCACGGCGGAATGGTGGTGTTGGTGACCAACGGCGTGGGACTCTATCAGGAGGAGGGCAAGCCTGCCCAGATTCTGCGTCGCGGTGATGTGCTGCAGATTCCCGCTGGAGTGCGCCACTGGCACGGTGCCACGAAAGACAATTGGTTTTCGCAGGTGGTAATCTACGATTCGCTTTGGAAACCCACAGAGGCATCTAATGACAGAGACAACGCTGTAACTGATGAGTATTATAATGGATTAGAATTGGTGGAGCATGCACATCAGACGACAGTTGACAGTCTGATGTTTGCTGCTCCCGACACGACGATGACGCTGCCGACGTTCAACGGTCCGATTTGTCTGGCGAACACCGTGGATGCTCCAAACGTAGCGGGTGCTCCCGGTCTTCACTACGTCGTGTTCGAGCCTGGTGTCATCAATGCCTGGCACACCCATCCGGGAGGTCAGATACTGATAGCAACCGACGGCATCGGATACCATCAGATAGAAGGTCAGCCTGTAGAGGTATTGCATCCAGGCGATGTCGTGATGTGTCCGCCCAATGTGAAGCATTGGCACGGTGCAGCCCCCAACTCCCGTTTCGCCCATCTGGCTGCAGGCACTAATCCCGACCGTCCTGCCGTAGTGTGGACTAACGAAATATTGAGCAAGGAAGAGTACGGCAAACTACCAAAAGAATGATATGAGAAAATCAATGACTACAATGATGATGCTGATGACTTCGATGTTGGGTTGTGCAGCCTGTTCATCGGACGGTGCTTCAAAAGAGGCAGCAGACGTTTCAGCCAATGACGACGTGCCGACAGATTTCCAGATACAGTACACCACACCCGTGCCGTCGGATTTCTTTCTGGCTGCAACGCAGCAGGGAACGATTGAGTTGGTTGAGTATGATTCAAAGGACTACACGCAAAGCAGCCGTCCCGCAACGAGGAAACCTGCCTACGTATATGTGCCATACGGCTATGACCCGTCGAAGCAGTACGACGTTATCTACCTGCTACACGGCTGGACAGGAGTGGCCGAGGAGTATTTCCTGGGGCGCAGCGGTAGCAGCCGCACAGGGTTGGTACACATCTTCGACAACCTGAT
>DEKQ01000162.1:4799-4950 GCA_002353975.1 Prevotellaceae bacterium UBA2718 | reverse complement strand
TTCTCGCAGGAGTATGTGAACGACCTCATCCCAGCCGTCGAGACGCGCTACTCCACCTATCTGACAGAGGCGACACCCGAAGGCATCCTTGCCTCGCGTGCCCATCGTGCCATCGGCGGTTTCTCGCTGGGCAGCATCACGACGTGGTATG
>DEKQ01000162.1:0-4788 GCA_002353975.1 Prevotellaceae bacterium UBA2718 | reverse complement strand
CTTCGAGCAGGCTTTCCCCTACAGCCGTATGTATCTGCCCATGAGCGGTGACAACTGGAGTCAGGGTATGTATGGCGGAGCCTACTATCCTGATGCAACTGCAAAGTTCCTGGCAGACCTTGTGAATGCCTCAAACTACAAGAACGACTTCTACGTGTGGTATGCCGTGGGCACCGAGGACGTGCGCATTGACCAGACCCACAACCAAGCACTGGCGATGGCAAAACTCACCGGCACATTTAACAGCTCGAACTTCTCCTACCACATGAAGGAGGGTGGCCGTCACGACTTCAATGCCGTATGGGAATTCTGCTACCATGCCTTGCAGTTCTTCTTTCCTGCCAATGAAGCGAGTGCCGTTCGTAGTGTAAAACGTGAAAGCGTAGCCACAGGAAGAGCATATACACTGGGCGGGATGCTGGCCAGTGGAGGACGAGGCATACAAATTATCGACGGTAAAAAGATAATCANNGCGGGTGCTCCCGGTCTTCACTATGTCGTGTTTGAGCCGGGTGTCATCAATGCCTGGCACACTCATCCGGGAGGCCAGATACTGATAGCCACCGACGGCATCGGCTACCACCAGATAGAGGGCCAGCCCGTAGAGGTGCTGCATCCTGGCGACGTGGTGATGTGTCCGCCCAATGTGAAGCATTGGCACGGTGCAGCCCCCAACTCCCGTTTCGCCCATCTGGCTGCAGGCACTAATCCCGACCGTCCTGCCGTAGTGTGGACTAACGAAATATTGAGCAAGGAAGAGTACTACAAACTACCAAAAGAATAATAACAATGAAAAAGCATTATCTTTTCGGCGCACTGGCTGTAGCAGCCGTCGCCATCGTAGCCTGCACGGGTCAGGCAGAACAGAAGAAGCCGCAGGGCTTGGTGATTGAGAAGCAGGGCGTGTTCTCGTCGGGTGGACGAGTGACGGAGGCTATTCCTGGCGATTATGACCCGACACAGAACTGGCTCGACCCAGAGCGCAAGGGAACGACGACACACGTGGACCATGCCAATACGTTCTATCAGATTCCGGCAGGCGGCAGTGGTAATCCCATCGTCTTCCTGCACGGCTACGGACAGACACGCACGGGCTGGCAATCGACTCCCGACGGACGCGAGGGATGGTCGGACCTGTTTCTGAAGAAAGGATACTCGGTGTTCCTCGTTGACCAGCCGCGACGTGGTGCTGCGGGTGCTACGGAGGAGATAGTCAACGACCCGGGCGATGTGGCTAACGGAAAGTTCAAAGTGGGCGAACAGGCTTGGTACACTCACTTCCGCATCGGTCGCGTGGCACTGGAACGCTATGAGGGCTCGCAGTTCCCCGAGGGCGACGATGCTTTGGAAGAGTTCTTCTGCCAGATGACACCTAACACGGGCAACTACGACGAGCCGCTTTTCGGTCAGGCACTCAGTGCGGTGCTGAAAGACGTGCAGACGATGACGGGGCGGAAGAGCATTTACGTGACCCACTCACAGGGCGGTCGCGTGGGCTGGGCGACGGACACCGACAACATGGCGGCTGTCATTGCCGTGGAGCCGGGCTTCGCTCCTGAGGTGGGCAGTGACACCTACAAGAAGTTCGTGGCTGCGAAGATTCCCATGCTGTTTCTCTTCGGAGATTACATCGAGAACGGCCCCGAGGACATCCAGTCAACAGGCTTCTGGCGGATGGTGCTGAACCAGTGCCGCGACTTCGCCAAGCAGTACAACGCTGACGGCGGCGATGCCACGGTCATCTACCTGCCCGAGCAGAATATCAAGGGCAACAGCCACTTCATGTTTCAGGAGAAGAACAACGCCGAGATTGCCGACCTCACTGCGGGATGGCGGAGAAGCATAATCTGTAGCCGTAATGAAAAAATCGGGCTGTTTTCATTGTAACAAACAATGAGAGCTGCCCTTTTCCGTGCTCCTAAGATAAAAAAAGTAAAAAAGCCTTTGTCATTCGGCATATTTTCCCTAATTTTGCAAACGAAAGAAGAAGATATTCCGCATGGACAAATTCAGACTCTACAGTGTCGGACATTCCAATCAGTCACAAGAAGAATTTCTTGAATTGCTGAAAAAGCACGATGTCAACTGCATCGTGGATGTGAGGAGTGTGCCTGCCAGCAAATACACACCTCAGTTTAATATGGAGCCGCTGAAATGGTTTTTAAAAAAGAATGATATTCAATATCTACATTTCGGAGAAGAGTTCGGTGCGCGTCGGACAGATAGTCTGAATATCGAAGGACAGGTTGATTTTGAACAGGCCGTCAGAACAACCAATTTCAATCGCGGCGTTGAGAGATTAATGAATGGACTGCAGAAGGGTTTTCGTATTTCTTTGATGTGTTCTGAGGCCAACCCTCTGGAGTGTCACCGTTTCTCGCTTGTCTCGCGCTATTTCTATGACAATGGACTTGATGTGCAGCACATCCTGAAAGATGGGGAGTTGGCTTCGCACGAAGTTCTGGAAAAGGAGATGATAGATGAATATCTCCATTCCAAGAAACCGAAGCTTGCCGATATTGATCAGCTCTTTGGCAGTTATACAGCGGAAGATCAGCGATGTGATGCCTATCGGCTAAAGAACAAGGAGATTGGTTACAAACCTCAATACGAGTTAGAAGAATCTTATTAAGCAATGATTACACTCTATACCGTAGGATTTACCAAGAAAAGTGCCGAGCAATTCTTCAACCTGCTCCGCGACAATCAAGTAAAGCAACTTGTTGATGTACGCATCAGCAACGGCAGCCAGCTATCGGGTTTTGCAAAGGGGAAGGACTTGGAGTTCTTTGTGAGGGAAATCTGCCATATCCCCTACAGGCACATTACAGACTTTGCGCCCACGAAGGAATTGCTTGACAAATGGCATAAGCAGGAAGTGACATGGCAGGAATACGAAGACATTTACACCGCGATGCTTAAAGACCGGGACATACTCCGCAAGTACGGTGTCAGGCAGTTTGACGGAGCCTGCTTCCTTTGCAGTGAGGATACTACGGAGAACTGCCACCGTCGCCTGTTGGCAGAATACATGAAGAAACATTCCGCAGAGGAAGTAAAGATTGTACACCTGTAATAAGCCATTATCATGGACAAGTATTTCATCTGTTTGGCAAACTCGTATAAGCATGGCGGCAGGTGCATCGCTGGTGTTGAGGTACTGTGGGATGGCGAGAAGAGTAAGGTGGTAAGAGACAAAAGTGGGACCGCCAAGTGGATTCGCCCCATCAGCAAAGAGACAACGACCGGTGAGATACCCAACCATCAGGCTTCGCTCATCAATGTACTCGACGTGGTCAGACTTGAAGGAGTCGTGCCTTGCCCTTCGCATGCGCAACAGGAGAATGTATATTTTCAGGCGATGACTTTCACAGGCAAGCATTATGCGATAACCTCACAGCTACTCCAGCGTTTTATGGACGAAAAACACCGCCATGTGTTCTACAACTTTGGAAAAGCTGTTCTTCCATTCGACTACCGTCAAGGCAGTCATTCCATTCTGCTCATCAGAGTCGAACATGCTGAAGTCTATGCAGACGAAGGATATTCTGGACAGGTTCGCTATCGCATCAGTTTCATCTATCACGGACACCAATATGACTTCCCGATAACCGATCCGTGCTATCAGACCGAGCTCCGATTAGGCCAACGGGCTACCGGACAGAAAGGCACTATGTTCATCACTTGTTCTTTGGGACTGGAATATGAGGGAGCACATTTCAAACTGGCAGCGACTGTATTTGAAACAGAGCCACAGCCAAGTGCCACCTCCAAGGAAACAGCCCCAGAAGGCTGGTTCGATGAATACGAGCGCGAATTGGCAAGGCTGCTCAACGAAAAGGTTGCTATAGAGGAACAGATAACCGAACTAAGAATGAGATTACGTGAGCGCATGGAGAGGTATGGCGTAGAGAAAGTAAATTCCCAACAGATATCCGTCAGCTACACTCCAGCCAGAACCGTGATGCAGTTCGACAGCCGTTCCTTCCGAGCAGAAAACGAAGAGTTGTATTCCTCTTATTGCAGACCAAAGCAGCGGGAAGCTTCTATCGTAGTTAAGCGAAACCCTTCCGATTGACTTCTCTGTAAAGGGAACTGCCCAACGGCGCAACGAGACGCTTGTTGAAAGTAGAGTGATACATGCCCAATCAACCGTTTCTGCAAAAAGTGAAAGTATCCCCGAACTTTTTATCACAGGAGTTCGGGGATTATTGCGTAATTTTGTACCCAGTTAAAAACAAACAATATGAAACAGAGAAAATTAGGCAAGGATTTGCAAGTGTCGGCCCTCGGGCTGGGCTGCATGGGTATGAGTCACGGCTATGGTGATGCGCGTGACAAGAAAGAGATGATAGCGTTGATACGCAGGGCGTACGACGAACTGGGTGTGACGTTCTTCGACACGGCAGAGTGCTACGGCCCCTACACCAACGAGGAACTGGTGGGCGAGGCGCTGGAGCCGATACGAAGTGAGGTGAAGATTGCCACGAAGTTCGGCATCTCGCTGAGAGACTTCAAACAGGCGCTCGACTCGCGGCCAGAGACCATCCGGCAGTCGGTGGAGGGTTCGCTGAAACGGTTGCGCACCGACCACATTGACCTCTACTATCAGCACCGCGTGGATAAGCAGACGGCTCCTGAAGAGGTGGCCGAGGCCATCGCACAGTTGATAAAGGAAGGCAAGGTGCTGCACTGGGGCATGTCGGAGGCTGGCGCAGAGACTATCCGCAGGGCGCACGAGGTTTGTCCGCTGACGGCTGTGCAGAGCGAATACTCGATGTTCTGGCA
>DEKQ01000130.1:4218-10747 GCA_002353975.1 Prevotellaceae bacterium UBA2718 | reverse complement strand
TAGAAGGCTCTGTGGAGGTGGATCAGGACCATGTCCTCACTATGTCGCAGTTGCTTGACCTTGCCGGTCAGGCTCGCGGCAACTACATACAGCTGAGCGACGGCGAGTTTCTTGCGCTCTCTGACAGCCTGCGCCGCCAGCTCTATCAGCTCAGCACCATTGCCACACGTGCTCACGGCAAGGTGCAGATGTCCAAGTTTTCGGCTGCCGTGCTCAGTGCAGACCTCTTCGACGGCGAGTTTCAGATAGAGGAAGACGGGGAGCTGCGTGCCCTGCGCAAGCAGATAGAGGAGAGCGGCAGTTACTGTGCCCCTATCCCCCCGACGCTCCATGCCACGCTGCGTGAGTACCAGAAGGAGGGCTACTACTGGATGTCGCGCCTCAACAGCTGGGGTGCGGGAGTGCTCTTGGCCGACGATATGGGTCTGGGAAAGACCATACAGACCATCGCCTTCCTGCTGTCAAAGGCCGATGAAGGGCCTACGCTGGTCATAGCACCTGCCTCCGTAGCACCCAACTGGCGCACGGAGATGGAGAAATTCGCTCCGTCACTGCGTGTCACGATGCTCAATTTCGAGAGCGACCGCCGCGCTGCCATTGAGAAGGCAAAGGCCGGCGACGTGGTGGTGATGACATATATGCTGCTGCTGAGTGTGAAGGACATCATAACGAAGAAGCAATGGAAGACCATCTGCCTTGACGAAGCCCACATCATCAAGAACCGCGGCGCAAAGACGAGCGCCGTTGCCATGCGGCTGAAGAGTGATTACCGCATCATGCTCACCGGTACGCCGGTGCAGAACCATCTTGGCGAGCTGTGGAACCTTTTCCAATTTGTCAACCCCGGACTGTTGGGCACGTTTGAGGACTTCAACCGCCGCTTCATACAGCCCATCGAATTGCTGCACGACAAGGAGGCGCAGCAGTCTCTTGACCGTCTCATCAAGCCCTTCATGCTGCGCCGCACGAAGGAGAAAGTGGCTCAGGAGCTGCCTGAGAAAGAAGAAATCTATCAGCATGTGACGCTCTCTGCCGACGAGATAGCGCGCTATGAGGCCATCCGTCAGCGTGCGGAGTCCATGCTGCTGCAGGACCTCGGCTCCTCCGTTGGCGTGAATACGCTTGCCGAGATTACCCGCCTGCGCATGACGGCTTGCTGTCCGTCCAAGACGCAGGCACTGCTGGAGCTGCTCTCGACCATCGTGGAGGGCAACAGCGAGGCTGCCGTGCTCGTCTTCTCGCAGTTCACCACCTACCTGTCGCAGATACGCGAGGCCCTTGCCGAGGCTCATATACCTTATTTATATATAGACGGCTCCGTGCCTATCAAGGAGCGTCAGCGCCTCGTCACGCTGTTTCAGGGTGGCGATGGCAGCCCTGCGGTGTTCCTCATATCGCTCAAGGCAGGCGGCCTGGGTCTGAACCTGACGCGTGCCAACTATGTGATACACACCGACCCGTGGTGGAATCCTGCCATAGAGTCGCAGGCTACGGACCGTGCACACCGCATAGGGCAGCGCCGCGCCGTCACTGTCTATCACCTCATATCCTCGGGCACCATAGAGGAAAAGATACAACGCCTGCACAAACGCAAGCAGGACATGGTGGAGAATATCCTCGACAGCACCGACATGAGCCACAAGCTCACCGGCGAAGAGCTGCTGGAGATGGTGAAAAGCCCCACCTCAACCCTCCCCAAGGAGAGGGAGACGTGAACTGTCACAGTCATTAAAAGAGTATGAAACATTTTTTCAACATACCTCCATTTACTTCTCCTCCCCCAAGGGGGAGGCTGGGAGGGGGCTTTATCCTTTTGGGGAGGTTGGGAGGGGGCTTGCTTTTCATCTTGCTCGTACTCCTTGTCTCCTGCGACCGTCAGGAGCGCACGGACCAGGGGCATACGTCTGCCTGCTGGATATATGCCATGTGCGCGTGCATAGAACATGAGTCGGTGCGCAATGGCGACAGCGTGGCATTGTCGCGGCAGTGGCTCCTTGCCCGCCACCTGCAGGAGCAGACGGAACAACTCTTCACCACCATACATACCGTTCACCCCCCCTCCCCCAAGGGGGAGGCTGGGAGGGGGCTTTTCCCTCGTGGTGAGGCTGGGAGGGGGCTCATCACCACGCGTGGCGTAGGTCCTGAGGCGCTGCGGCTCATCCAAGACTATGGGTTGGTGCCCTATCATTTTGAGGAGACGATGGTGAACAACAGCCGTGTGATGGAGCGTAAGCTGACACTCCTTGCCCGGCAGAGCCGCGACATGAGCACCCTGCGTCAGCGCATGGCAGAGATACTTCCCTCGTTCTCCTTTGCCATGCCGCCGGTGGAAGACGGTTGGCACGCCTCGCCGGCATCGTTCTATTACCTCTCCATGCGCTACACGCCGCAGCAATTCGCCGAGAGCCTGATGTACTGGATACACTACCGTTGGTACGCCCCGCCAATGGTCCTCAGCTCATCCCATCGCTCCTCTGCCACTGTGCCTGACGGTTCTTTGCCAAGCAAAGCGCCGGGTCTCTCCTACGTCCTCAACGAACCAGACAACTATGGCGGCCACAAATACATCTGCGCCTCGCTGCCTGACATCCTGCAGCGTGTCAAGGCTGCTCTCAGGCAGGGCCATGCCGTCTATTGGGAGTATGGCGAGGGCCATCGCTCAGGCCATGCCGTAGCGATAGTGGGGTTGCAAAGAGACAAAAGCGGTAAGGAGTTGCTATTGTGCCTCAACTCCTACGGTTCACGCTGGGGTGACAAAGGTTACTTCACCGTCACACCCGAACAATTCCTAAAGACTACCTGCAACGTAGGGATTCCTTCCTCCCCCCTTACTTTTCAAAATGCTGATAGTCCTTGCAGCTTTTCCAGTTGCCGCCCCAGGTGAAGCCGTGGTTGATGAAGAGCCTGTAGATTAGGTCGTTTTTCTTGATGAAAGCGCCGGGCCAGGGTTCCTTCGCCTTGTCGCGGTTGGTGACGTAGGGCTTGCCGGCGAGGGGTGCTATGCGGCCTGTGCGGTGGTGGATGTAGGGGTTATAGAGCGGATTGATGTCTATGGCGAGGCCCAGGGCATGCTTCGACAGCTTCTTCTGACTGCCCGTCATGGGGCGATAGTTATAGCATGACGTATTGTTGGCAGTCATGCTGCGCTCATCGTCGCCGTCATATTTATCTACCGTCTCCATGCGTTCTATGCGGTACTTTGCCTTATACAGCTCGCGAAAGATCTCTATCAGGTCGTTGGCAATGGATTTATTGCACACCAGTTCGCCCACCTGCGGATTGCCGTTACGGTCATAATGCGAGAGGCGGAGCAACCTGAGATGCGGCTGTCCATCCACCGGCGCCTGCGTGAATGTCTGCGCCGTCAGGGTGCATGAGCATAGCACAAAAAGAACAAGGGATAGGATAAATTTGATTTTCATGCTGCGAAGTTACTGATTTCTTTCCATTTAGGCAAAGAAAAATAGAACAATTTTATTGTTATGTCACAAGAAACCCGTAACTTTGCACTCACTATGACGATAAAAGATTACCACAAAGCGGCGATTATCACGCCCGACCATGAGGTGAGCTACACCGAGTTGATGCAGTACATCCGCGACTATGCCGATGTGTTGAAACAGTCATTGCCCGCTGCCCCCGGCGCAAGCGGTGAGAAGAAGAAGTTCCTGATATTCTCTGAGAACAGGGAGGAATGGGTCTATGCCTTCTTCTCCATCTGGCTCTGCGATGCCGTAGCCATCACGGTAGATGCCACGGCGACCGTCAGCGACGTAGCCTACATCATGCGCGACAGCAAGGCCGATGCCATCTGGGTGTCTCCCGGCACGGAGGCTGTGGCTCGTCAGGCACTGAGCGAGACGGGTCAGCAGATGAAGGTGATGGATATTTCGTTGAAGGATAATGTAAGCAACAGCTCATCCCTCACCGCTCACCCCTCGTCTGAGATGACCTTCGAGGGTCCTGCCGACGAGATGGCGCTCATCATCTACACCTCTGGAACGACTGGTTCGCCGAAGGGTGTCATGCTGTCATACGAGAACATGGAGGCCAACATCCGCGGTGTGGCAGACGAGGTGCCCATCTTCAACGAGCATCGCCGCACGCTGATGCTGCTGCCCGTACACCATGTGCTGCCGCTGATGGGCTCTGTCGTAGCGCCCATCACGCGTGGCGGTGGCATTGCCATCAGCCCCACGATGACGGGGCCAGACATCATGAAGACGCTCTGCAAGGGCCAGGTGGCAATCTTTATCGGTGTGCCCCGCCTGTGGCAGACGCTCTATACCGGCATCAAGAAGAAGATAGACGAGAAATGGATTACGCGTGCGCTGTTCAATCTCTGCGCCCGTGTGCAGAGCCGTGCGCTCAGCCGCTTCATCTTCAAGAGCGTCCGCGACAAGATGGGCGGACACCTGGACTACTGCGTCTCGGGTGGCGCCGCGCTCGACAGAGAGATAGGCAACGGCCTCAAGACCCTGGGACTGGACGTGCTGGAGGGATATGGCATGACTGAGACAGCCCCCATCATAGCCTTCACACGCCCGGGTGACTACATACCCGGCTGCTCTGGCAAGCCGCTGCCGTCGGTGGAGGTGAAGCTGGTGGACGGCGAACTGTGTGCCAAGGGCAAGAACCTGATGCTGGGATACTACAACCGCCCCGAGGAGACGGCGCAGGTGATAGACAAGGACGGATTCCTCCACACGGGCGACCTCGCCACCATAGACAGCGAGGGACGCGTCACCATCACGGGAAGGACGAAGGAAATCATAGTGCTCTCTAACGGTAAGAATGTGCAGCCCAATGAGATAGAGTTCCAACTGGAGAAGTATGACGCGTGCGTGAAGGAGGCTGCCGTGACCGAAGACAACGACCAGCTGGTGGCTATCATCGTGCCGCAGGAGCAGTGGGCACAGGGCAAGAGCACGGCAGACATGGAGCAACTGCTGAAGGAGAGCGTCATACGGCCCTATAACCGCACGGTGGAGAACTATAAGAAGGTGATGCGCATCGTGGTATTCCAGGGTGAGCTGCCCCGCACGAAGCTCGACAAGCTGCAGCGCTTCAAGCTCAAGGACATCGTGAAGCAGTCCCCTTCCGGCCTCCCCCAAGGGGGAGGGGTACCTAACGAAGGTATGTTGAAAGAGGGTTTAATAGCCAATGATGGTTCCCATCCCCTCCCCCAAGGGGGAGGCCAGGAGGGGGCTTCTCCCATCGCCGCCGCCATCACGGCCTATATCTCTGCCGAGAAGAAATGCCCCGTGCGCCTGACGGACCATATAGAGACAGACCTCGCGCTTGACTCGCTCGACAAGGTGAGCCTGCAGAGCTACATAGAGGACAACTTCGGCGTGAGCATCAATGCCGACGACATGGCCGACTTCAGCTCCATCGGCGAGATGTGCGAACACGTGGAGAATGCAGAATTAGCAATGCAAAATGCAAAATCCCCCGCTCAAGCAGATTTGCAATCCACCGACAATTCTCAATCAGAAAACAATTCTTCACTCTTCACTCTTCACTCTTCACTCTCTCCCCTCCCCACCACCCACGGCATTCACGCCTTCATGCACTCCCTCTATGCGCGCCTGTTCCGTTACTACTTCCGCTCAAACAACCGCCTCACCATACGCGGCATGGAGAATATCCCTGCCTCGGGTCCCGTCATCATAGCCCCCAACCACCAGAGCTACTTCGACGGTGCGCTGGTGGTATGCGGACTGTCGTGGCGCGGCGTCAGGGACTGTTACTTCTATGCCACCGAGGAACACGTGAAGAGCAGCAGCCGCCGATGGATGGCAAGCCGCCACAACGTCATCATCATGGAGCGCCGCAACCTGAAGGCCTCCATCGAGCAGATGGGCGAGGTGCTGCGTGCAGGTAAGCGACTCGTTATATTCCCCGAGGGCTCGCGCACCCACGACGGCTCCCTCGGCGAGTTCAAGAAAACCTTCGCCATCTTGTCCATAGAACAGAATGTGCCCATCGTGCCCGTATGCATCAAGGGCGCTTACGAGGCAATGCCACGTGGCCGCGTGCTCCCCACGCCACACCACATCACCGTGGAGTACCTGCCGGCCATAACCGCCACACCCCAGAAGGGACAGGATGCAGGCAAGGCTGCCGAAGCCCTCGCCGCTGACGTGCAGCACCGCATACTGGCGTGCCTGAACAAAAACTAAACAGCCCCCTCCAACTCCCCCTTGGGGGGAGAGTCCTTAACTACTGCGAATTACGCGAATTACGCGAATACAGCCCCCTCCAGCTCACCCTGAACTACTACGAATTGCTCAAACTACACGAATATAGCCCCTCCGGCTCACGCTGAACTACTACGAATTGCACGAAGACAGCCCTGAAGGGGCGGAAGAATACAGGTGGGGGTGGCAACCCCCGATACAAAAACAGGATTCACAAGAAGCAAAGCCCTGAAGGGGCGAAAGACTACATTACCAAAAGCAACGGTTATAATCTTTCGCCACTTCAGGGCTTTCGTATGGTACGCAATCATAATGTCACGGGGGTT
>DEKQ01000130.1:0-4065 GCA_002353975.1 Prevotellaceae bacterium UBA2718 | reverse complement strand
AAGTGACAAAAGTGATTTTCGAAGCTTCAAAATTCGCGCATATTTCGGAGCGCGACAGTCCGAGCTCGCAAATAACGCACGAGAGAGTACGAATGCCCAAAGTCTTGAGTGTCAAGTGTTTGGCGCGTTTCGCGCCAAAAATCAGCCACCGAAACCGAAAAAACGACCCAAAAATCCGGGGTAAAAGACCTACTATTACCCCCTGATAGACCTGCTTTCACCCAGCAAAAGACCTACCATTACGATGTAAAAGACCTGCTATTGCAACCTAAAAGACCTACTTTTACCCTCCGGAGGGGCTATTTTTCACTTTTCACCCTTCACTTTTCACTTCCCCACGCTCCAGATTTCATTTTTCAGTGGTAAGTTATGAAAATCACTTTTGCTCAATTTTTTGTTAAAAATTAGTCATTTTGTATTTCGCATAAGCGGCAAAGACACGATGAGGAATAGAAGCTGGACACCCTACTTCCGAAACTTCAATAAGAATAATATCCCCCCATCAGTAAGAGACAAAGGCAACAAAAAATAAACATTTTTGGGTTTCTCCTTGCCGTTATAAGGAATTTATTGTAACTTTGTGGCGACTTTTGAAAAAGAACGGATATATATGATAAGCGTAATATCAAATATATTCCACACGGGACGCATGGGGTTGACCATGCTGTTGTGTGGACTCTTTTCTGTGGCTTACGGCCAGAATGCCGGGGCGCAGCGTGGCGGGGGGCAGCGGCTGTCTAAGGAACTGATGGCCGTATATCAGGCCTCGCAGAAAAGTAAGGAGAACTATGACTCCGTTGTCTTCTATTCAGAAAAGATTGACGGCATGGCGCAGAAGAGCGGCGAGGGGGCCGGCAGGGTGCTGGCAGCAAAGATGCTGCTGGAGTATTTCCGCGACTATGGCACGACGGAGAATATGGAGAAGGCGATGGGAAACATGCGCGAAGTATGCCGCGAGGTGGGTGACATGAGTTCCTATCAGGAGGGTGTGGCAATGCTTTGTGAGCATTACCGCCGCAAGCACCTCACGGCAGCAGCCTTTGACATGGTGCTCAGAACCTATAACGAGGCAAAGAAGGAGAATGACCACTACGGCATATTCCAGGCTTACTCCAACTACGGACTGCTCTATGCCGACCGCCGGGACTACGACAAGGCGAAGAGCTACTATCAGCTGGCGCTGGCAGAGCAGCCACACATACCGCAGATGTCGCTCGCACCGACGTGCATTAGCCTGTCAAAACTGTATGACGCAGAGTCTGACTCAGCCCTGATATACCTTGACAAAGGTATGGCGGTGGCCCGCTCCATGCAGGACACGCTGCTGCTCTATGAGCAATATGCCAGGCTGTATGCCAGGCAGATGGACAAGGCAAACACTGAGAGATACTGCGCCATGTGGAGCGATTACTGCAAGGTTCGCAGCTATGACGCCGGACAAGAGCGCCAGGCGAGGATGGAGATGTATGGCAACATAGCCAATAAGCAGTGGGCCGCAGCTGAGAAGAAGGCGCGGGAGCTGAGCGATGAGCTGGAGCGCTACACCGCGCTGGCCTTCATTGGCAGGCAGAGCGGAAACAAGATGCTGGAGTATAGCGCCGACGCATCACGACTGGCATACCTTGACTCCGTGCAGACGGTGATGTCGCATGTGGCGGTGGAAGAGATGGCTGCCAAGTCAAGGATGGACGAACAGAGGGCCGTGAAGCACAAGGAGGAGATGCGCACGCTGTGGATTACGGCGTTCATCATCATCCTGCTGGTGGTGGTAGGATGCATAGTGGCCACCATACTGTTCCGCAAGAAGAACGAGGAACTGAAGAAGGAGGAGGCTGAGAGGAAGAAGGACAGGGAAGAGGTGGAGAAACTGAAGCGCTCGAACGAGACGCAGAAGCTCTTCCTGCAGAACATGAGCCACGAGATACGCACGCCGCTGAACGCCATCTGCGGCTTCTCACAGATACTCTGCGAGCCACAGATGAGGGAGATGGTGACCGATGAAGAGATGACAAAATACGGCCAGATCATAAACAGCAACACGGAACTGCTGCTGACGCTGGTGAATGATATACTGGACATATCGGAGATGGAGAGCGGAAAGTACAAGGTGTTCCTTGAGCCTGCATCGCCCAACATGATATGCAAGCAGGCGCAGAGCACGGTGTCCTACCGCTGTCCGAACAACATAAAGCTCTACTTTACCACCGATGTGCCTGACCATACGAAGGTAATGACCGACTCCAGGCGCTGCGGTCAGGTGATTATCAACTTCCTCACAAACGCCATCAAGCACACCCGCGAGGGCGAGATACACATCCACGCATCGCTGACAGAGAACCCGGGCAAGCTGACATTCTCAGTGACCGACACCGGCGAAGGCGTGCCAGCAGGACAGGAGGAGAAGATTTTCAAGCGCTTTGAGAAGCTGGAGAACTCGAAGAACGGCACCGGACTGGGACTGTCCATCTGCCGTAACATATCGAAGGCACTGGGAGGAGAGGTGAAGCTCGATACCTCATACAAGGGAGGTGCGCGCTTCGTATTTATTCACCCTATTGATTCAATGTAGAAAAGATGTCAGATAACAATGCATTCGTGCGACGTGTGGCGGAGCAGAAGTATGAGCATGGCTTCACCACCGATGTGCATACAGAGAAGATTCCGGCAGGACTGACAGAGGACATCGTGCGCCTCATCTCGGCTAAGAAGGGCGAGCCGGAGTGGCTGCTGGACTTCCGCCTGAAGGCTTTCCGCCACTGGCAGACGATGAAGCAGCCCACGTGGGGACATGTCCACGTGCCCCCGATAGACTATCAGGCCATCTCCTATTACGCCGACCCGATGACGAAGCGCAACAACGCCATGGGCGACGGGAAGGGCGGGATAGACCCTGAGGTGGAGAAAACCTTTGAGAAGCTGGGCATACCGCTCGAGGAGAGGCTGGCGCTGGCAGGCGTGGCGGTGGATGCCATCATGGACTCCGTGTCGGTGAAGACCACTTATAAGGACAAGCTCAAGGAGCTGGGCATCATCTTCATGTCTATCGGAGAGGCGGTAAGGGAGCACCCGGACCTAGTGAGGGAGTACCTCGGCAGCGTTGTTCCATACCGTGATAACTTCTTCGCTGCCCTCAACAGTGCCGTCTTCTCAGACGGTTCGTTTGTTTATATACCGCGAGGGGTGAGGTGCCCCATGGAGCTGTCGTCCTACTTCCGCATCAACGCCGCAGGCACGGGGCAGTTTGAACGCACGCTGATAATAGCCGACGACGACTCCTACGTGTCCTATTTGGAGGGCTGCACAGCCCCTATGCGCGACGAGAACCAGCTGCACGCAGCCATCGTGGAGATAGTGGTTAAGGACCGCGCAGAGGTGAAATACTCCACCGTGCAGAACTGGTACCCCGGCGATGAGGAGGGAAAAGGCGGCGTATTGAACCTCGTGACCAAGCGCGGAGACCTGAGAGGGGTGGATAGCAAGCTCTCCTGGACGCAGGTGGAGACCGGCTCAGCCATCACGTGGAAGTACCCGTCGTGCATACTCAGGGGTGACGGCTCATCGGCAGAGTTCTATTCCGTGGCCCTCACCAACAACTATCAGGAGGCCGATACGGGCACTAAGATGATACACATGGGCCGCAATACCACATCGACAATAATATCGAAGGGCATCTCGGCAGGCCATTCGCAGAACTCCTACCGCGGTTTGGTACGTGCCACATCGCAGGCCAAGGGCGCAAGAAACTATTCATCGTGCGACTCTCTGCTCTTAGGCAGCAACTGCGGAGCGCACACCTTCCCCTACATGGACATCAGGAACGACAGTGCGGTGGTGGAGCATGAGGCCACGACATCCAAGATCAGCGAGGCGCAGCTGCTCTATTGCAATCAGCGCGGCCTCTCGACAGAAGACGCCGTGGGGCTGATAGTCAACGGATATGCCAAGGAAGTGTTGCAGAAACTGCCGATGGAGTTTGCCGTAGAGGCACAGAAACTGCTCAGCGTGAGCCTGGAGGGGAGCGTGGGATAAGGGAGGATGTACCATTTACCATGTACAATTTACCAT